>DAORKB010000006.1:14666-32861 GCA_035439365.1 Bacteroidia bacterium | reverse complement strand
TTATAATCCCATTGAATGGTTTCTGCTTTTTTGAGCCAACGTTTCAGATCCTTTTTGTTCACATCGTCAACTGATGTATAACGCATTTCAGCAGCTTTAAAACTACCTTCTACCTGAAGCGCTTCTTCTTCAAAGGATTGTCCGCTCCAAAATAACAAACGAACACTGTCTTTCAGTTTGCTGTAACCAACAATCGGGTTGCCATCCAAAAACCAAACTGGGTGTGCATGCCAGATCTTATTCTCCGCTTTAGGTAAATTCTTACAAATTTCTTCTGCCAGCAAATTACAAATTGCTTTGTCTTCAGTTGCCTGTGCGTTGTTGTAGGCTTGAATGTCTTTGTTCATGAGTTTCGTATTTTTCGTCGTACGACAATCAAACCTGTCGGGTTTTCATTTATTTTAATTCACAACTTGATAAAACGTATTTGCTTTTTAAAGTCAAACCCAACGAGTTGCTGTGTATGCTATGCGACCTTAGCTTTTATCACTCCCAATTCCTTCCCAACTTTTTCAAATGCTGCCAATGCTTTATCCAAATGTTCTTTTTCATGTGCTGCAGAAAGTTGAACACGAATACGTGCTTGTCCTTTTGGAACGACTGGATAAAAGAAACCAATTACATAAATGCCTTCTTCCAATAATTTTGCTGCAAACTGTTGCGCCAATTTTGCATCGTAAAGCATTACCGGAACAATAGCAGAATCGCCTTCTTTAATTTCCAAACCTGCCTTTTTAATTCCTGCTTTAAAATAATTGATATTACTTTCCAGTTTATCGCGCAAGGTTGTTGTTTCACTCAACATATCCAATACAGCAATGGATGCCCCCACAATATGAGGCGCCAATGAATTGCTAAACAAATAAGGGCGCGAGCGCTGACGCAATAATTCAATGATCTCTTTTTTACCAGATGTAAATCCACCCATGGCTCCACCCAATGCTTTTCCAAGTGTTCCTGTAACAATATCGACACGGTGCATTACATTTTTCAACTCAATGGTGCCTCTACCGGTTTTACCAATGAAACCACTGGCATGACTTTCATCTACCATCACCATCGCATTGTATTTATCTGCTAGGTCACAGATTTTATCTAAAGGAGCAACAAAACCATCCATCGAAAATACGCCATCTGTAACAATCAAACGGAAACGTTGTGCCTGTGCTTTTTTCAGCTGTTCTTCCAAATCAGCCATATCACAATTTTTATAGCGATATCGTTGCGCTTTGCAAAGACGAACTCCATCAATAATAGAAGCATGATTCAATTCATCCGAAATAATCGCATCTTCCTCCCCAAGCAAAGGCTCAAAAACGCCACCATTCGCATCAAAACAAGCGGCATACAAGATGGTATCTTCTTGTCCGACGAAGTCGGATAATTTTTGCTCCAGTTCTTTGTGTATATCCTGGGTTCCGCAAATGAAGCGTACACTGCTCATTCCATAACCATGCTTTTCCAATGTTTTACGAGCGGCTTCTACAACTTTCGGGTGAGATGACAGACCTAAATAATTATTCGCACAAAAAATGATCACATCTTTCCCATTTACTTTTACTACAGCACCTTGCTCTGTTGTAATAACACGTTCCCTTTTAAAAAGTCCGTTATCTTCTATGCTTTTTAATTCTGCTTCTAAATGGTTTTTGAATTTTCCGTACATATGATCCTCAATATTAGATTAATTAATGCTTTATCCCGACAAAATTATAAAAAGGTTCGTTCCCTCCTTATAAATAGCAGTATTTCGCTCATAATTATATTTCAATCGATTGCTAAAATACTACCGTTAATCATCCAAATTACACCTTTCGTTAAATACTAAATTAAAATATTGATTTGCATATATGCTTTTCAATACATTTGCAAAAATTATAACTTATAACTTATGAAAAAATCAATTGTAATAATGGCTGCAGCTGCAGTAATGATTATGGGTACCACCAAAAAAGCAAATGCTCAATGTGTGGAAAAAGGGACGATCGCAGTGGATGCCTACTATGGTTTTCCGAATTTATTAACAACAGCTATCAAAACTGTTTATGCGGATAACGGGTATGATAACTATAAAGTAAGTGGCTTTGGTCCTGCAGGTATTCGTGGAGAATACTTAATTAACGATCACATCGCTTTTGGTGTTGATGTTAATTATTCTGTAACCAACATTGAGTGGTCAGAAGAAGGAAGCACTTATACATCATATGATCCAAAAACAGGTATTTATGTATATCCAACTTATAACTACAAAATAAACGTTCCACGTTTAAGAGCATTGGCTAAATTTAATGCTCACTTTGGCTCAAGCGATCATTTCGATTGGTATGCTGGAGCAGGAGTTGGATACAATCACACAACCCTTAACCTAACAACGAACGATCCATCGTATACAGAAGATGAAGATTTAGCAGGTACATTCTTTATTCCTGTTGCTGCCAGAATTGATTTTGGAGGCAGATATTTCTTTACAGACAATATCGGACTTGGATTTGAAGTAGGACTTGGTGGAGGACCTTTGGCTTCTCTTGGATTAAATGTTAAATTCTAAGCATCTATCCCTTTCTAATTAAAAATGTTGGCAAGTATTTGCCAACATTTTTTTTTGAAGTTCACCCCGATCATTCTTTTTTTGGTTTTAAATACCGATATTAGCATGCATTCCCCAAGAGCCCTAAGCAACGATGGGTATATCCCCTCAACAACTGCTAATAATATTATATGAAAGAAGAATTATCACTTGAACAAATACAAAACTTTAAAGGGAAATACCCGAAACAAATATGGCTTTTATTTTTGTCGGAAATGTGGGAGCGTTTCTCCTTTTATGGGATGCGTGGAATGCTCACCATTTTTTTAGTAGAACAACTTCACATTGGTGAAAAAGAAGCTAACTTAAAATACGGTGCTATACAGGCATTTGTTTATGCATTGGCGTTTGTGGGTGGTTTATTTGCCGATAAAATTCTTGGTTTTCGAAAATCCATTTTCTGGGGTGGTTTATTAATGATTGCCGGAAGTTTCATTTTGGCATTTTCACCTCATCAGCTTTTTTATATCGGCATCAGCTTTACAATTGTTGGTTCGGGGTTTTTCAAACCAAACATCTCTACAATGGTTGGTACCTTGTATAAAGAAGGAGATGTAAGAAGGGATGCAGGATTTTCACTTTTTTATTCAGGAATAAACATTGGTGGGTTATTAGGCGGTGCGGCTTGTATATGGGTAGCAGACCGTTTCTCCTGGAACATGGCTTTTTCATTGGCTGGAATCTTCATGATACTGGGTTTAGGAATTTTTATATTCACACAGCAACTCTTGGGGCCGATTGGTAAAGTTCCATTAAATAAAGATGGTGGTATTATTCCGAAATGGAACGAATATGCAGTTTATATTGGATCGCTCATTTTTATTCCATTCATTTTGTTACTAATAAAAAATACAGAATATACGGATCTGTTTATGTACATCATTGGTCCTATCACGTTGTTGTATGTTTTTTATGAAATGAGAAAACTTTCCCGTGCTGAAAACGAAAAAATGGTTGCCGCGCTTATTTTTATCATTTTCTCTATTTTTTTCTGGGCCTTTTTTGAACAAAGTGGTGGCTCTTTAAGTTTATTTGCACGCTATAATTTAAAAGGTGACATACTGGGCTTTAATCCTAATCAAATCAACAACTCTTCCAACAATTTTTTTGTTGTGCTTCTAAGTCCTTTTGTTGGATTACTCTGGTTATGGCTCAACAAAAAAAACAAAGAACCTAACACCGTTGTTAAATTTGGAATGTCCTTTTTATTTTTAGGTGCTGCTTTCTTCATTTTCTATGCAACCCGTTTTTTTGCAGACTCGTCAGGTTTTGCTTCACTACCGGTATTCACACTTGCCTATTGTGTAATTACATTGGGAGAATTATGTTTGTCGCCAATAGGGTTATCTATTATGACCAAATTATCTCCTAAACCATTGTGGGGCGTTATGATGGGAATTTGGTTCTTGGCAAGCGCTTATGGGCAATATGTAGCAGGAATTTTGGGTGCAGACATGGCATCGGATAATCCAAACGAGTCTTTACCCGTGAAATTAGCTATGTACACCGAAGGATATAAGCAATTGGCTATTTATGGTATAATCGCTGGGGTTATTTTGTTAATACTTTCACCTTTTGTCAGAAAGCTGATGCGAGAAGTTAAATAAGAATTAATACAGCACTACTCTCTAAAAAAACCTATCAGAATCGCAGCAACAATTCCAACAATAAAAATGGAAATCAAATTGCTAACGATTGCCAGAAATCTGTTTTCTTTTTTATAATTTATAAACCACCAGGTAAATATAGAACGCAAACTATGCTTAACGTTTTGAGAGAATTGTCCGGGTGCAATAAAAAAAATGGGTACAAAATCAGTTTCGTTTTCAATATTATAAATTTGGTTGTTGATGTATATTTTAACCAAAAATGCAATAAACAAGAGTCCTAGGATCCATATGAGCTTTTTTAAGAGAAATCCTAAAAAGGGTTTGTCCACTCGAACAATTCCTTTACCATCAGAATAATTGATTTCCTTAACCGTATAAATTTTTTTGTTGAACGTAACTGTTTCCTTTTCCTGCAATAGTAGCCCTTCTTTATTAAGAAACTGCCAAACACCTCTTCTGTGGCCATTTTTGAAATTCCCCTTTTCAATATTTCCCTCATCATCTACCAATATCCATGGTCCACGTTTTTTCCCATCCTTATCTATCCTGTTCATAATCTCTCCATTGATTTTTTCAAACCTGTCGGACTGATTTGCATACGATGTGTCACCGGTTTCTTTATCGATGGTGTATGCAGCTGTATATTCAACAGTGTCTTTCACTCTGTTGATCATAAATTTTTGTCCGTAACTTGAAAAGGTTAAGAGGCAATACGCTATAACTATATAATATTTCACAGTACTAAATGGTCTTAAAAATATTGATTGCAAGGCATACTAAGTTAATAAAAATTTCCAGATCACGACTTCTCTACCTTTCTAAAACATCTGCTTGCAAAAACTTCCAATTGTCGGGCTGTTTCTTGTGGGAACTCATAAAAACTCATATGTGCCGAATCTTCCAGCATGAGTACAGAAGGATATTTACATAACCCCATTTGAGGATACATGGTTTGATAATCCACAACAGTATCTTTTTTTCCAATAATGAACAAAATAGGATAGTCTGCAAACTTAAGGATGAGATCCCTGTTTTTACGCTCTTTCATTCCTTCGAGGGAATTAATGATGGATTGTTTTGTAATGTGTTCTGCCATCCGTTTTACTTTTGCAACCTGATTTTTTAATTTAGGCAACAAAGCCGGAGCAAATAAAGAAGTGATTACTTCAGTTACATAATGTCTATGCTCCTTTTTTACCAATCGTATGGCACGGTCACGGTTTTTCTTTTTCTCTTCCGTGTCGGAGTATGAAGAAGAATTGAGCAAACACAATCCGCTTACATTTTCCGGATAGAGTTCGGCAAATGCAAGCACTGCATAACCACCGATGGAATGACCCGCCAGAATATAACGTCTTACTTTCGCTTTGTCCAGCACAGCTTTTATACATTGAGCCAATAGCTCCATGCTGTGATAATAGCCAATACAGGGGGTTTCTCCATGACCGGGAAGATCGATGGCAATAACACGAAATCGTTTAGAAAGTGATTTTGCTAATTCGGTCCATACTTCGTGGGAACAAAGAAAGCCATGTATGAGTACAATCACACGCCCCTTTCCAACGTCACTGTATTTTACTTTTGCTTTCTTAAATTCCGCGTATGGCATCAATAAAAATTATTTATGCTTCCAATCAAATTTATTCAAATCCTGCAAACAATGTTTCAATAAATTAATGCTTGCTGCAATATCATTTTTATCTGCCATTTCAATTACCTGATGAATGTGTCGTGTAGGAATAGAAACAGCTCCTGAAATAGCGCCACCAGGTGTCATCCGTTGAATCCCTGCTGTATCTGTCCCACCGGCAGGCAATATTTCCAGTTGATATTTTATTTTATGTTTTTCTGCTGTTTGCTTCATGTAGTTTATCATCCGGTAATCACATATCGTGGAGGAATCCATAATTTTAATAGCAGTTCCTTCGCCTAACTTTGTAACTACTTCATAAGGTTTAGCACCGGGTACATCAAAAGCAATGGTGGTATCCAATCCAAAGCCGTAATCCGGTTGAATTTGCAATGCCGCAACATGAGCACCACGAATACCCACCTCTTCCTGAACTGTAAAAACAGCATATACATCGCATGCAGGATTTTTTAATTCGCGCAGTGTTTCAATTAAAATAAAAACAGAAACACGGTTGTCAATGGATTTACAATTCACACAATTTCCCATTTCAATAAGCTGTCGTTCCCGTGTAATGGTATCTCCTACTTTCACAATCTTTTCCACTTCCTTTTTGGAAAGACCCAAATCCACAAAATAATCGCTGATCGGAACCACACGTTCCCTTTCTGCTGGTGACATTACATGTATGGGTTTGGATCCCATCACACCTATAACATCTTTTTTACCATGCACTATTACACGTTGAGCGGTTAATGTCTTTGGGTCAAATCCACCGAGTGGAATAAACCGAAGAAAACCTTGCTCATCAATATGTGTGACAATAAATCCGATTTCATCCATATGAGCGGCAACCATTACACGTTGATCTGTTTTGCCTTTTTTAACGGCAATTACATTTCCCATGTTGTCTACTGATATTTCATCTGCCAGTTTTTTTACTTCACGCAGTACAATCTCACGAACACGTTGTTCATGCCCGGGTGCTCCTGCTACTTCGCAAATTTCTTTTAGTAGTTTAACGTTTATGCTCATAAATGTTGGTTTATTGGTAGTCTGTTCTTTATTTTAGATGAAGCGTGTGTCGTGTCGTGTCATTTCCTTTACTCCACTGCACTCAATTTAATCATGTTTGATCTTCCTTTTTCGCTCAATGGAATACTTGCAATGTTAATTACTAAGTCACCAAGTTTGATGAATCCACTCTTTTTTAAAATCAATTTAATATCTGCAATGGTATGATCGGTACTGATGTTTTTATCATAATAAAAACCTTGCACCCCCCATACGAGGCTAAGTGTTGTTAAGATATGATGATTATCCGTAAATACATAAATTTTTGATTTAGGGCGACTGCTCGATAATTTTATCGCTGTATAGCCTGAATGTGTCATCGTAACAATTGCTGCGGCTTTAACGCGATGCGCCATTTTTGAAGCTGTAAAACAAATCGAGTCTGTTAAGAATCGTTCATTGTGAAGATCAACTTCAGGTGCTGTTGTTGTTTCGCGATTGTATATATCCACTTCACGTTCCACATGATGAATAATTTTTGTCATGGCTTCCACTACTTTATGGGGGTGGTTACCAACAGATGTTTCACCACTAAGCATTACGGCATCGGCACCATCCATTACACTATTCGCCACATCATTTACTTCTGCACGTGTAGGGCTGATGTTCGTAATCATACTTTCCATCATTTGCGTTGCAATGATCACAGGTTTTGCAGCTTCCAAACATTTTCTTACCAGCATTTTCTGAATTACCGGTACTTCCTGCATCGGAATCTCTACTCCTAAATCTCCACGCGCAACCATCAAGGCATCTGTTTCTTTGATGATGTTATCGATGTCAGAAATAGCTTCGGGTTTTTCGATTTTAGCAACTACGCGGGTACGTAAATTCTGATTAAAATTCTGAATGATGTATTTTAACTCAATGATATCTGCCGCTGAACGCACAAAGGATAAACCTACCCAATCTACTTTTTGTGTCAAAGCAAACTCCAGATCTTTTAAATCTTTTTCTGTTAAACAAGGCAATGAAATCTTTGTGTTCGGCAGGTTAACTCCTTTTTTGGAAGACAGCACACCACCATGCACTACTTTTGCTTTCACTTCATCCGTACCATTGGTCTCAAAAACATTGAGCAACAATTTACCATCATCAATCAAAATGTTTTCTCCGACTTTTACATCCTTTGGAAATTGAGGGTAGGTAATATACAAGCGTTCTGCGGTGCCTGTGCATTCTTTTGTGGTAATGATTACTTCTTTGCCATCGATCAAATCCACATGATTGTTTTCAACAACACCTATTCTTAATTTAGGCCCTTGTAAATCGGCAAGTATCGCTGTATGAATCCCTAATTTTTTATTTAAGGCACGTATATTTTTTATTTGTTCTAAAACAACCTCATAAGCTCCGTGTGAAAAATTAATTCTGAATACGTCGGTTCCGGCTACTATCATTTTCTCCAGCATTTCCGGAGAAGATGAAGCAGGACCAAGCGTTGCTACTATTTTTGTTCTTTTCATTTTCTATATATATTTTATTCGCGTTTCAATCTATGTTCGTTAAAAATTAAAACACCAAATTGTGTTTTGATTTTAGTTGTGACACATCAATAGGTATTGCCGTAAGGACAATGTCAATTTCTTTCAGTTGTTTCACCATTGTTTGTGCTGTTGTTTCTTCTACTTCTCCTTTCACAACAAAAAAATAATTCAGTTGTTTATGTTCAGGAATCAGAAATTCGTTTTCATTGTGCGAATGTGATTTTATCTGACTGCCAAACAGATCCGTTTCTTTTACACTGGCACTTTTGCTTTCACTTAAATTCGCTACAACAGTATATTCCAGGAAGCTATCCGGATTATCAAAGGTAAACAATGAAAAAAAGGACGGTGTCTCCTGTTTTTTACCTTTTATTTCGAGGGGATCTACTTTAATCAGTTCTAAACCGAATTTATTATTCAGTGCCCAGCAAAGTCGGTAATCTTTCTCATGCGAGGAGATTCCTATGAGCACGAAATCATAATCATACTGTATTTCAAGGGTATGTTTTCCCAATGGTTATTAATAAAGCACGGTAAAATTAAAAATCTAATGGAAAAAATCAACGGAAATCAAATTAATTTTATGTCACGTTCTCGACTTCGCTCGAACTGACCGTGTTAAATTCCCAAAGTCATGCAAGCATGCTCCGCAACCATTTGTTCTGCTCTTTTCTTAGAGATGTGTTGAGCCGTCCCCATAACCTGTTGATCAACCAACAATTGAATGGTAAATTGTTTTTCGTTACTTTCTGAAGTACCTGGGAGCATTTCGAAACTAAACTCTTTTCTTTCCTTTTGTGCCCATTCAATAAATTTGCTTTTAAAATCCACTTCTTTTGTTTCCACTTCATGCATATCAATATGTACATCAATAATCTGATTAAGTACGTATTGCTGTGTAGCAGCATATCCTCTATCCAGGTATATTGCACCAATCAACGCCTCGTATGCATCCCCGTTAATGGAGTTGGGTTTGGAACCAAACCGATCATTATTGGCTTCTATCAACACATTCAACCCCAGTTTTAATGCAATGCGATTGTGTTGTGAACGACTCACCATTTTTGAACGCATCTTGGTTAAAAAGCCTTCATCTTTGTATGGGAATTTTTTGAACAGATAATCTGCAACGATGGTACCGATTACCGAATCACCAAGAAATTCAAGGCGTTCATTACTATTTTTAATTCCTTCTTTTAATTGATGAGCAGCCGAGCTATGACGCAATGCTAATTTATAAAGTGCAATATTCTTAGGATAGAAACCCAAAATATTTTTTAGCGACCGGTGTAAATTCCTGTCGGATGAAAAATAAACAGCTATTGATTTTGCAATTCTTTTTGGCAAATGAATCGAAATTAAGCACTGTATTTTCTTACGATCAAAGAAGCATTGTGTCCGCCAAAGCCAAATGTGTTGCTTAATGCAGCGCGCACTTCTCTGTGCTGTGCTTTATTGAACGTAAAATTAAGTTTGCTGTCAAATGCAGGATCGTCCGTAAAATGGTTAATGGTAGGAGGAACAATGTTATTTTTTACGGCCAGAATACTTGCAATGGCTTCAATTGCACCGGCAGCACCTAATAAATGGCCGGTCATTGATTTTGTTGAACTAATGTTTAAGTTGTATGCATGTTCACCAAATACACCAAGGATTGCTTTTGTTTCAGCAACATCACCAAGCGGGGTAGATGTACCATGAACGTTTACATAATCAATCTGATCGGCACTTATTTCAGCATCGGCCAATGCATTTTTCATTACATTGATGGCACCTAATCCTTCCGGATGTGGCGCTGTGATGTGATTTGCATCTGCTGTCATACCGCCGCCTATCACTTCAGCATAAATTTTTGCACCTCTTTTTAATGCATGTCCCAATTCCTCTAATACCAATGCTCCTGCACCTTCACCCAATACAAATCCATCACGATCCACATCAAATGGACGTGATGCTGTTTCAGGAGAATCGTTGCGGGTAGATAAAGCATGCATGGCGTTAAATCCACCTATTCCGGCTTCGCATACTGCTGCTTCGGAACCGCCGGTTACGATAATATCTGCTTTTCCTAATCGGATATAGGTAGAAGCGTCAATAATTGCGTTGGTAGATGATGCACACGCTGATACGGTTGTAAAGTTAGGCCCTCTCATTCCAAACATAATGGAAATGTGGCCCGAACAAATATCAGCAATCATTTTGGGAATAAAGAAAGGGTTGAAACGAGGTGTTCCATCACCTTTGGCAAAATTAAAACATTCATCCTGGAATGTTTGCAATCCACCAATTCCTGAGCCCCAGATAACTCCGGTTCGATCAGGGTTAAATTTATTTTCACCTTCTAAACCAGCATCTCGGATGGCTTGAATGGCTACACATAAACCGTATTGTGAAAAAGGATCTATTTTTCTTGCTTCTTTGCGATCCAGATATTCTTCCGGATTAAACCCCTTTACTTCACAGGCAAAGCGGGTTTTAAATTTTGAAGCATCAAAACGAGTAATAGGAGCGGCCCCGCTTACACCATTGATAAGACTATTCCAGTAATCAGAAACATTATTGCCAATTGGTGTTAGAGCACCTAGACCAGTAACTACTACTCGTTTTAATTCCATTCAATAAATCCGTTTGATTATTTTGCGTTTGCTTCGATGTAAGAAACAGCTTCTCCTACTGTGCTGATTTTTTCAGCTTGATCATCAGGAATAGCAATGTTAAATTCTTTTTCAAATTCCATGATCAATTCTACCGTGTCTAATGAATCGGCTCCTAAATCATTTGTAAAGCTCGCTGCTGGTGTTACTTCTTTTTCGTCAACACCCAATTTATCAACGATAATCGCTTTTACTTTTGTTGCAATATCAGACATTTTTTCTTAATGTTTTATGGTTAATTCGGTGCAAAGATATAGTTATGCCTATAAATACAAAAGAAATATTTTAATATTACTGAATATTGCCAGCTTAAATAACTTTACAAACTGATTATCAAACATATACGAACAAAAGGAACGGTGGTAGAAACGATCCCATTCTCCTTTTTTACTACAAAATTAGTCTCCAGTTAGGCTATTACTCACCTATCTTTTTGATTTGATGGCGAATAGGGTTATATTTTATGGACTTGGAATAAGCATTATTCGTCGTTCGTTTTCCTACTTCTGTATAATTTAAATTGCTTTCGCCTATCTCCTGCTGTATCTTTTATGGTAAATCTAAAACCTGTACCTATGAATAAAAAGCTACTTTTAATTATTGTATTATGCATTAATATAGTAATCGTGCGTGGACAACAAATTGTTGAAGCACATTTAGGTAATAACAATGCTTCGATCAGTTTATCCGATCAGCAGATTCTTGATGTAAAACTTCCGTCTCAGCCATCAACCGGATATGTATGGATGGTTAAACAAAATGGAACCTTATCAACATTAACCGAATTGTCTCAAAGCTTTGAAAGCAGTACTCCTGATAATGCAATTGGAGCTACTGGTACAACAACCATTAAATACATGCCGAATAGTGCAGGTGTAACCAATTTAGAGTTGGTTTATGTCAGACCATTTGAAACAAACGCTGAAGTCAGGCTATTGAATTAGCAATGCCAAGCGCTCCTGAAGCCCCTATGGCTGTTGCAGGTTTACCAAGTGCATTCAGCTGGCAGGACAAATGTACAAGTGTAAAAAATCAGGGAAGCTGCGGAAGCTGCTGGTCGTTTACAGCTACTGCGGCATTTGAAGCCATTGTAAACATTTGGGACAATGTAAAAAACGACTACTCTGAACAATACTTAGTTAACTGTCATACTGCTTCAAGCGGTTGCGATGGTGGAACCAATTCCTGCTTCAGCATGTATGTTAATAATGGTACCGTGATGGAAAAAGATTTGCCATACAAAGCAGTAGACGGAACATGCGGTACTTACACGTTCCATCAAAAAGCAAAAAGCTGGGCAAAAGTATCGAATACACAAGATGCGATTAAGCAGGCTGTGTATGACTATGGCCCCATCTACGTTGCAATTGATGCAGGTACAAATTTCTCAAATGCAAAGGCAGGTCAGGTTGTTACAAAATCTGATGGTACACAATTAAACCATGCTGTTACCTGTGTTGGTTGGGATGATGCAAAAGGGGCATGGTTAATTAAAAACTCCTGGGGAACCAGCTATTGCGATAAAGGTTATGTTTGGGTTGGATATGGTGTTTCCGGTGTAGGTGGATCTTCTGCCCGTTTTGATTACAAAGGTAAAATACCGCATACAACAACAGGAATTGCAATCAACTCAACGGCAAGTTTAAGTGTGTATCCTAATCCCGGACAAGGTGAATTTACATTCAGTGGATTACAAGCGAATGACAATATTCAGATTTATGATGTGTTGGGTAAATTGGTATACCAGGTAAAAGCAACTGGTAATACACAAGCCGTGGACTTAACAAATGAAAATAAAGGACTATATATTTATACCATTACAGATGCACAAAATCACAGAACTGCTTCTGGAAAATTTGTAAGTAATTAATTCCTCTTAAAGCAACATCCTGTTTTCGAAAAAGGTCGTCTCATAGTTGAGGCGGCCTTTTTTATTGCAACCTGACAGGTTTAAGTTTATTCAAAGTGGTTCATTTTAATTGCAAAGTGATGATGTTGTAAAGAGGAACCTCTCAGGTTTATATTAGAAGCGAAACCTTATCACATTATACTACCATTAGTCCTGCTTTCCGTTTCAAGTTTACCTTCGCTACCGCTGCGGTAAAGCTTTTCACTACAATCAGGGCTAGGAATTAAGTTAGCCGCATTAAAATACAATCATAACATAATCTGGAAAATGGTTGCATGTTTTAAACCTGACAGGTTCCTATTATTTATCTTCATACTTAATTTAACGTTTATCATTATTTGGTTCCTTAAACCTGTCAGGTTGTAAAAAACCCTACTTTTGTATTTCAATTCAACCTATGAAACACATTGCCATTTTTGCATCCGGAGAGGGAACCAATGCACAAAACATTATTGATTATTTCAAACATTCCGATAAAGTAAAAGTCGCGTTGATTGTATCGAATAAAGCTTCTGCAAATGTGCTCAACCGCGCAAAAAAAGAAGACATTCCAACACTGCTTATTTCCCGTGCTGATTTTTATGACAGCAACAATACCATCAATGCTTTGAAAACAGCAAACATAGATTTCATTGTATTAGCAGGTTTCTTATGGATGATTCCTTCCAATCTTGTTGAGGCTTTTCCAAATAAAATGATCAACATACATCCTGCACTACTCCCTAAGTTTGGAGGGAAAGGTATGTATGGAATGAATGTGCACAAAGCAGTGGTAGAAGCAAATGAAACTGAAAGCGGCATTTCCATTCATTACGTAAATGAACAGTATGATGAAGGAGAAATTATTTCTCAACATCGTTGTGTGATTACAAAAGAGGATACAGCTGAAATAGTTGCACAAAAAATTCATCAACTGGAACAGGAATTTTTTCCGAAAGTGATTGAAAAAGTAATCTGTAATTCCCGATAGTTATCGGGATAATTATGTAATTTACGTGCATGATTTGCAATTACGTATTAACTTATTACATCTCTTTATGAACTTAAACTTCGACCCTAAAGAAATTCTATCCATCACCCTGATCCTTTTCGCGGTGATTGATATTGTTGGCTCCTTGCCAGTTTTGCTTGATTTACAAAGCCGTATGGGAGGAATAGATTCTCGTAAAGCAACCGTTGTATCAGGTGCCATCATGATTGTGTTTTTATTTTTAGGGCAATCCATTTTAGCAGTTATCGGAATTGATGTCAGCTCTTTTGCTATTGCCGGCTCCTTTATCATTTTTGTTCTTGCAGTAGAAATGATCTTAGGTGTGAAATTTTACAAGGAAGATTCTGTGGCGACTGCATCTGTTGTTCCTATTGCTTTTCCGTTGATTGCCGGAACAGGTACATTAACCACATTACTATCTATACGTGCAGAATACCCGCATACAGAAAACATTATCGTCGCCATTCTCATCAACCTGATCTTTGTATACCTGGTACTGAGAAACACCTATCGTCTTGAAAAATTATTAGGACCAGGTGGTATCAACATTCTTCGAAAAGTATTTGGGATCATCCTATTGGCCATTGCTGTAAAATTATTCAGAACACACGCGGGCGTATGATCAAGATTTACACAGATGGTGCCTCCCGCGGAAACCCCGGACCCGGAGGCTATGGCATCGTAATGATTTATGGCAGTTTACGCAAAGAAATTTCAGAAGGCTTTCGTTTAACCACCAACAACCGCATGGAACTGCTAAGCGTGATTGTAAGTTTGGAAACATTAAAAAAAGAAGGCTCTTCCGTTACCATCTACTCCGATTCCAAATATGTAGTAGATGCTGTTGAACAGAAATGGGTGTTTGGTTGGGAGAAAAAAAATTTCAAAGACAAAAAAAATCCGGATCTATGGATGCGCTTCCTGCGCATCTATCGCAAGCATCAGGTAAAATTTGTTTGGGTAAAAGGACATGCCTCTAACAAAGAAAATAACCGTTGTGATGAATTGGCGGTGGAAGCTGCGTTGGGTGGGAATTTGAAGATTGATGTGGGGTATGAAAATGCGAGGGATTAGTTTATTGTTCTATATGACCTAATTTTAAAGACGGATATCTCAATGCATTTTCAATTGCTTTGAACGTAGTCCAATCATAGGGAACTTTTCTACCTTGGTATAGTTCAATAGTTATGTCGTTCCTTGGATTGTTTCCTATAAAGGTCATATTGCTAGTATTCATTTCTTCATATTCCCATAAAACAGGTAATGTCAATTTAAATTTTCTTATAAGAGAAGTGCAATATCCATTGTTGGTATTAGTCGTAGTAGGGAAAACGTAATTATACGCATTCACATTCTGAATTCTGCTATAATCAATTCTTGTGGAGAAATATTTTATCCCGTCTATGTAAGATTTATTTTCTGTAATAAATTGAAAGAAAAGTTGAGGGAGTATATATTGCGGTTTAAAAGTATCCTTTCTGTTCTTTACTTTAATAGAAGATCCTACTATGAGTGGAAATAATAATAAAAAGCGAAAAATTTCTGAGCTCAATTTTAATCCCTCTAATGATTCAATTTCTTTTAATAGATCCTCTGTTCTTTTAATTTCTATAATTTTTAAATCGCATGTATTTACAAACCTACTTGCATAAACTTCTTTAATTGCAGGCTGATTGGTTTCCTGCCAACAAACGAAAATAGAATCACCTAAATATAATGAAGGATGACCGGGAATACTGTAACGCTGAGTCGAAACAATTCCTCTTTTTTGAAAAGGAATATGAAACATTTATTCTCTATTGAATTCGATATTTTCTTGTTTTTCTCTTTGTCTTATCCTGTATAGATTAAGAGATTCTGCAGGAAATAATTTAAATGATTCTTCAAATAGTTTTGAAGAACTGAAAGAAATCCCATGATTTAATCCTTTTTCTAGATGCTGATAAGCAGAATTTATCTTTCCTAAATAATATGAATCTATACATTTTTGAATTTCCAAACAAAATTCAGTAATGACATTAATTAATAGGCCATAATCTCTAAATTGATGTGTAGGATAATGCACCTTAAAGAACGCTTCCCAAAACTCTCTATTTTTTAATACGTCAGAATATTCTCTTAACAGTTTTTTTATATGATTTGGAAAATGTTCATCTTCAACCGATGTGTTATTAAAATGGAAAATCGGATTTGAAAGAAGTTCTTTCGCTTGTTGTTTAAGTGACATTATTAAAATGACTGATGTTTCGAAAATCTATTTTAAATATTATTTCTTACGACAACGAAATCTCCGTCGTATTCTTCACTTCGCCCATCACAAAGGATGATTCTCTTCTGCCAATTGCATCCAACGCACCTAATTTTGCACTGGTAAAATCATTGTATTCTTTCATGTTTTTTACAATCACTTTTAGCAAATAATCGGTGCTTCCGGCAATTTTAAAACATTCAACGATTTCCGGTAATTTACTTATTTCCGTTTCAAAACGTTTGAAGGCTTCTTTGGAGTGATCTTTTAATACAACGCTGCAAAAAGCCATTAAGCCTTTGTCAACTTTTTCCCTGTCGAGAATGGCCACGTATTTCTTTATAAAACCGTTTTTTTCCAGGCGTTTGATGCGTTCAAATACGGGGGTTGTGGATAGCCCTGTTTGGATAGATATCTCTTTTACTGTTACTTGAGAGTTGTCTTGTAACAATTTTAGTATATATTTGTCTGTTTTGTCGAGTACCATGTTAGTTAAAAATGCTGATTTGAGAGTGATTAAAGATTTTAATTAGATTTTATTTCTGTTAAAAACAAAATATACAGAATAATTTTCTACAAAACAACATTTTTATCAGATTTTAATTTTTTATTCCAGAACTTTGTTCGGTTAAAAAATTAGAAATCGATGACAACATTAGTGAGCACACGCGCAGAAGAGGTACCAGTAGTAGACAAATTATCAAAATACGGAGCCTCCATTTTTGCCGAAATGGGCGCCTTATCAGCAAAACATCAGGCAGTAAATTTAGCACAAGGATTTCCTGATTATCAATTAAACAATCAATTATTGATTGATGCGGCCCGTTATACGGAAGAAGGGCATAATCAGTATGCACCCATGAGTGGTGCACCTGTATTAAGACAAGCTATTTCCGATTATAAGTTCAATACAACCGGCAAACGTTATGATCCAAATTCAGAAATCGTAATTACAACCGGTGCTTTGCAAGCTGTACACAGCGCATTATCGGCCATTATCACCGCGGGTGACGAAGTAATTATTTTTGATCCTTCATTTGACTGCTACCGCCCTATTGTTGAATTGAATGGTGGTGTGCCTGTTACAATAACATTGGAGGCTCCAGCTTTTGAATTCAACTGGGATGAGATCAGCAAACGCATTACGAACAAAACAAAAGCAATCATCCTTAACTCTCCCAATAACCCAACAGGAAAAATGTTGAGTTATGAAGATATTGCTGCATTGGAAAAAATTACTGCCGATTCGGGAATTATTATCATTAGCGATGAAGTATACGAACATGCTGTATTTGAAGGCAACAAACATTTAAGCATTTCTCAATTCGAGTCACTTGCTCATCGCAGTTTCGTGATTTCTTCTTTAGGAAAAATATTTCATGTTACCGGATGGAGAATGGGCTACTGCTTGGCTCCAAAACAATTGATACAATCTTTCTTAAAGATACATCAGTTCAATGTGTTCTCGGGAACAAGTGCTGCCTTTCAAATGGCAGTTGCCAACCAGTTAAACAATCAGGCTTATTACGACGAAATTCATACACAATATACTGCTCAACGCCAACTGTTTTTAGAACTGATTTCAAAAACAGGATTTAAACCCTTGCCAATAGATGGTGGATTCTTTTGCTTGTTAGATTATTCATCTTTATCAAACAAAACCGAATTGGAAATGGCGCGCTCCTTAGCAATAGATTATGGCGTTTCCACCATACCACTATCCGCATTTTATGAAGACAAACGAGAGCAACAACTGCTAAGAGCTTGCTTCGTTAAGAAAGAAGAAACACTCAAAAAAGCGATTGCGGGATTGGAGAAATTTAGAGATTAACTTCATTTTTTACTTCGCTTTTGTTGAAAGAACGGTGCATTTCCTCCTCTGCACCGTTTTTTTATTCTTATCAGGTATTATTTTCCTCTTTCATCCACCGAAGCTTTAGCGTAGGTGGGCTCTGCACCGTTTTTTTATTCTTATCAGGTATTATTTTCCTCTTTCATCCACCGA
>DAORKB010000006.1:0-14566 GCA_035439365.1 Bacteroidia bacterium | reverse complement strand
AGCTTTAGCGTAGGTGGGCTCTGCACCGTTTTTTTATTTATTCGTTCAGCAAAGCCTGATTTAATGAGTATCCCCTGAAGCTTTAAACGAAAACAGACGTTGCACCGTTTTTCGATAATCCTTAAACAATAAGTGAAGAAAATTACCGTTAGTTTGCTTCAGAAATTCAGAAACGTTTCTAAAAACTATTTTTTTTACTCTAACCACTCTTTTTGTTTAACGCCAAAATTAAGCACAAACAAATACTTTTAAAATAAGTACTGTTTTTCTCTACAGATAAATTTTGTTTAGGGAAACCTTTATTCAGATCGGAATAATTGTTTTTCCCAACATCCAAATTTTTAGAAAAATATACTTATGAAAAAAAAAACAGTACCAACCTCTCCTCAATCTAATGTTATCTTTTTAAATAAAGAATGTAAAGTTACCAAGGCTAAAAAGCTTGTTGCATTTGTAGCTTCAAAAGAAGAAAAAGAAAAAAACCATACTTCTGCCGTTGAAAAAGAAAGAGTTCGTTTATGGTCAAAAGTATATGACTCGAGCTATTCAAAATCCGTAGAAAAAAAGGTGGATGCCGATTTCAATGCAGACATCTGGAAAAGTAACTACTCAGGTGAACCTATTCCAATCGAACAAATGAAAGAATGGGTATCCAGCACTGTTCAAAGAATTCTGGAAACACATAAAAATAGTTTACGAAAACCAAAAATATTGGAGATTGGCTGTGGCACCGGTTTACTTTTATACCCATTGCTTCCGCATGTGGAGGCTTATGTTGGTACAGATATTTCCGAAGAAGCCATCGATTTAATCGCAGAAAATTGCAGCACAAAAAAAGATGCTTCCAAACTAAAGTTATACGTAGCCGATGCTGATGATTTATCAGGTCTTCCTTCCGGGCAATTTGACATCATTATTATCAATTCGGTTGTACAGTATTTTCCGAGCGCTGATTATTTTTTGTCTGTTATTGATGGTTTAAAACCATTCCTAAGTTCAAGTGGGGTAATTTTTATTGGTGATGTCATCTGTTTCCCTTTATGCAATGCTTTTAATTATGAGACGCAATTTGCAAAAGCGAGCACTGATACCACCGTTGAAAAATTATTGGATTCCATTTTAACCTTAACGCAAGTCAGAAATAGTGAAACATATTACGACCCCCGTTTTTTCCATTTACTACCTGGTAAATTTGATTGGATAAATTCTGTAGAAACACAATTACGCAAAGGGGATTTTTATAATGAGATGAATAATTTTCGATTTGATGTAATCATAAGAAACGTCGAAAATTCCAAGCAAGTACTCGAAACCTCTTTTCTTGATTGGGAAAAAGATGCATTAACACTTGCAAAAATTCAATCTATTCTGGCCACTAATTCACACGAAGTAATAAACATTGTCAATATTCCAAATGCACGTATCTTTAAATCAAACCGACTCATTGAGCTGTTAAAAGCAGCAAAACCGACTGATACGGTTGGTCAAATTAAAAATCAACTGGATAAGGAGATGGCTTTGAATTCTGGCCTACAACCGTCTTTATTCTGGGAGTTGGAAAATCAACATTACAGCATTGAAGTAGATTGGGACTATGAACATTGGGATGGAAAAATGTCGGTACGTTGTATCCAAAAAAAGTCGATTGTTTTTAAACGAAGGTTGCAAAATTTTTCAATTGTGGAATGTTCAAACCGGCCAGCAATTTCCTGTAATGAATCAGATGTTATCCAGGAATTAAAAAAATTGATTTCTCAGGAATTACCTGCCGATAGACAGCCAAAGGAAGTATTTGTAATATCGCCACGGATGTACGCTATGTTTAACTAATTAAAAAGGCTTACCATGTGTTGATTTTACCACAGCTCTTTTTAAAACTGGGAAACAGTTTAAAAGCGAAATGGTTATATTCGTCAACGTTTTGTTTTTTAACAATTGCTGCAACACACTTGACATTTGAATTCGTTTTTTAAATTGTTTCTTCCAAAATTGTTCATAGGAATTATTCAATTCTGTTCTGGTAATTTTCTTGGTGAAGTAATTATCCAGCAAACCAACTAAATGCTTGGAGCTTCGCATCGCCATACTCATTCCATTACCACTAAGGGGAGCTATGTTACCCGCTGCATCTCCAATCAGGAGCAACTCCTTTTCTACAGCTCCTTTGTATCCAATTCGTATTTGAGAAATAGCCAGTGGCTCATCAAACAAAAAAGTCGCTTCGGAAAAATAGTTCCGCAAAATAGGGTTTTTCATCAGTACCTCCCCTTCCATTTTTTTGATATTCCCGTTGTATTTCTTTAAATTTTTTGCTGCTGTTAAATAACACATGCAATAGGCATCTCCTTCTATTTTTGAAATACCGCAATATCCATTTTCAAAATTGTGCAATTCAATTTGATCTGCGGGGAAATTAAGTTTGACATGGTACTTAATTCCTACATAATTTTCTTCTTTCTTATTTAATTCACCATAGTATTTGCGTTCAATATTCGTATCCATATTACTTAGTTTTCCCCATGCCCCAATACATATATCGGAGGTATAGTCACCAGCACCACTTTGAATCGTAAAACCGGAATTTTGAAAACGAACGTTTTGTACTTTACACCCATCCAATAAGCAAACACCTTTTTGAATAGCCAACTCCTTTAGTTGATTATCCAAGGAATAACGGCTAATTCCAAAACCACCTAAATCAAGTTCACATGTTAATAATTTACCGGATGGAGAAGAAACCCGCAGTTGATTAATCTTCGGTAATTGTTGAAGTGATAGATTCAATCCCAATGTTTCAAGAAAGTTCCAGGATTCCATAGAGATGTACTCACCACAAACCCGGTGAAAAGGATACTTATTTTTTTCAAAAAGTATGCAGGAATACCCTTTGTTGGCCAATTGAATGGCCAATGTTAAACCACCAAGTCCACCGCCAATAATTGCTACCTGATAATTCGTTGATGTCATTTTAATTTTGTTGGTTTTGTACAACCAGATAGCGGAATGCCCATCTCCACTTTATTTCTGCATCCAACCCGGCTTGTTGCAATAATTTTTTCAATTCTGATTTTTTAAAACCTCGTAATACAGATAATGGTGCATCATTTTTTACCAATGATGATCCATTCAACAAGCGCGTTAAAAATTTTATACTGTAATACGCAAACCAGTGTCTGTGTAAATCATTGATAACAAAACCTCGTCTTGCCTGCTTTTTGATGTGATTCAACAACGCTAATAATTCATCATCTGTTAAGTGATGACAAAATAAAGAACAATGCACGATATCAATCGTTGGATTTGCTTTCAGGTAGGTTTCATAACTGCTTGTAATGCCGGTAATTTCAGGATATGCTCCACATTTCTGATTCATGTATCCGACAACATCTGAATTGATGTCAACTCCGATGAGCTTCACATTAAATTTATTTTTTCGTGCCCATTTTGCAATATGGATCAATGCATCACCTCCACCACAACCAATATCAACAAGTGTATAGGTCTTTCTCTTGTCTATTATCAAGCGTTTGATCCCTGCAATGGTAATCGCATGACCACCCAATGTTGTATTCACCAATTCAAGTTCGCGCAGATTTCGAATCAATAATTCTTTAGGAATATGTGGTTCATCCAACAGTTCCTTTTCGTATGATCGTTGTGAAAATTTAGTCGGCATGTGTAAACAACGCTGTTTCGATGCTTAACCCTGGTCCAAACCCCATTGAGAAAATGGTTGGTGCTTCTGTTGTTTCCATTAACTCATTTAGTACAAATAAAATAGTTGGTGATGACATGTTTCCAAATTCTTTTAATACCTTGTAGGATGCCTGTATTTGTTCTTCTTTGAGCTGTAAATTTTTTTGGATGGTGTCCAGGATCCGTTTACCACCGGGATGTATGGCCCATGTTGAAATGGACTTTTCTAACAATGAATAATAATTTAATGCTTGTTGAAGTATGGTTTTCAAATTTCTATTTATAAAATCCGGAATAGCTGCATTCAGAGTCATTTCGAAATTGCATGCAGTAATGTTCCAACCCATCAGTTCTTTTCCTTCGTCCAGTAATAGAGAATAAAAACCTTTTACAGATATGCCTTTATATTGATTTGCTGTTGCGTGTTTTTCGGATGTTAAGATAACAGCTGCTGCACCGTCCCCAAAAATAGTATTTGACAGTAAGTTGTCGTGATCGTTTTTAGGTTGAAAGTGTAAGGTACATAGTTCCACACACACGACCAATACATGTGCATGTTGATCTGCTTTCAAAATCAGGTCGGCGATTTTTAATGCATGAAAGGCGGCGTTGCATCCTATAAAATTTACAGAGGTATGAAAAATATCGGGTGATAAATTTAATTCCTTCATCAGCACAGCATCAAGTCCCGGGGAATATAATCCCGTACAAGAAACAGTAATGAGATGGGTTATTTTAAATGTATCAGGAGTAGTATTTATTTTTTCAAAAGCATTGTGAATTGCACTCAGTGCCAAAGGAATAGCTTCCTCCTTAAACACATCCATTTTATTATCAATGGTTGCTTTACTCGGCACACCATTAAAGAAAACATATTGATTGCGATTTTTATCAAAATCAGGTAAAGCAGAATAACGCTTTTCGATACCGCTATTTGTAAACAACACATTCAATTTTCGGGATACAACTTCATCGTGATAAGCTGCATGCATAAAATCCAATATGTTATCCTGTGTTGTGCGGTGTTGCGGAACAGCGGTCCCTATGGAAATTAGTCTGCTCATCTTAACGTTATATTTCCTACTTATCTGCTAATGTACACTTTTAACTTACGAAATAAAGCCACTGCCGGACTTTGTTTAAATCAATTACCTTAGGTTAATCAAACAAACCGAATATGGAAGAGCAGTGGTCTAAAACCATGCCTCAAAATTATTACAAATCAATATCAAAAAATAAATATTCATACACGAAGAAGCCAGTAAATTCATTTTCATTGTATTTTCAAAATTGGCTGCTGTTGTGTCTTCTTTTACACGTTTGAACCAAAGCAACAAGCGTATCACTACCGGAAGCATAATGATAAAAAATAGAAATAAAGCGACTAGCTGATGCTTGCGTTCAAAATAAAAAAACAGCAAGCCAATGGCAAGCGAAAACAGCAATGCAGAGAAGATAAATGTACCCATATAACCCAACTTATAGCTAAGTGTAATCACACCATCTTTTTTATCTGATTCATGCTGATAGATCTGTGTAAGCGGATATACACCTCCAATAAATAAGCTAGACACACCCATACATATTAAATGCTCCGGTGTAAAAAACTGAATGAGTGGCAAATCACTTACACCAACTGAAGTCATATAATAAGTAAATGCACCTTGAAACAAAAACACTGTTAAAAAACCAATCACAGCATATTTTTTTAACCGTAACTTGCGATAGCTATAGGCCCTTGATACAAGCACATACACCAATACACTGATTGCGAAAGGAATGGAAATTAAAAGGGATAACGCAAAACCAAGTATATCGAATACAAATGTAACATAGAATAAATTTTTTGTTACTTGTGGTGGGTATTTTAATCCACCAATACTTGATTCATCTTTATCCTGGTAACTGTTGTATCCATTACTTGCCGGATAAATAAACAAATGCAAAACGATAAAAGCAATAACTGCATGCGTCCAATTGATTGCAGAAGCCTGACTCAATGCAAATAAAAAAACGGGCATGAGGTGAATAGAGAACGGGATGCGCAAATGTTTGAGTGTACTTTTATTTACGAAATATGAAGTTTTGTCGAACATGCTTTGCTTTACGATAAGTGATAATGTGTGCGACGTGCCAGTTCGAGCGGAGTCGACGCACGTTTCTTGCGAATTTCAAAACCTTTGGAGTTTTCTACCCAAACAACAAACTAAACACTTCTTCAATTTTACCAACCATGGTAATTTTGATGTGGTGGCTTTTCAAATCCAATCCCTTCTTATTATATTTTGAAATAAAAATATGTTCGAAACCCAGTTTCTCCGCTTCTGATATACGTTGATCAATTCGGTTAACAGGACGTATCTCTCCGCTTAATCCTACTTCACCTGCAAAACAAACTTTTGGAGAAATCGGCATATCCTCATTACTGGATAAAATGGCACACACCAGGGCCAGATCAATTCCTGGATCTTCAACTTTTATTCCTCCCGCAATATTTAAAAATACATCTTTTATTCCCAGCCTGAATCCGCATCGCTTTTCAAGCACAGCTAACAGCATGGATAATCGGCGCAAATCAAAACCTGTAGACGAACGTTGAGGAGTACCGTAGGCTGCTGTGCTAACGAGTGCCTGTGTCTCAATCAGCATGGGTCTCATCCCTTCCATGGTTGCTGAAATAGCAACACCACTCACCAGCTCTTCCCTTGCTGTAATTAATATTTCTGACGGATTGCTTACTTCGCGTAAACCACTTCCCTGCATTTCATAAATGCCCAATTCATTAGTTGATCCAAAACGGTTTTTGGCTGTTCGTAATAAACGGTAAACATGGTTTCTGTCACCTTCAAACTGAAGCACCGTATCCACCATGTGTTCCAAAACTTTTGGACCGGCAAGGCTCCCGTCTTTTGTGATGTGTCCGATAAGAAAAACGGCTGTTCCACTTTCTTTCGCGAAGCGTAATAGCTCTGCTGTACATTCCCTGATTTGCGAAACACTGCCTGGAGACGATTCGATGTGAGCCGAATGAAGTGTTTGGATGGAATCTACGATAAGTAGATTAGGTTCCAATAATTCAATCTGCTTAAAAATATTTTGAGTCGATGTTTCGGTAAGTATGTAACAAGTGGGGTTATTCATTCCAATACGTTCGGCACGCATGCGAATTTGTTGTTCGCTTTCTTCACCTGAAATATAAAGCACCTTTAGGTTTTTCATATTCAGTGCCACTTGCAACATCAATGTTGATTTTCCAATACCTGGCTCTCCTCCAAATAAAATCAACGAACCAGGAACAAGTCCACCTCCTAAAACACGCGCTAACTCTTTATCGTAAACCGGTAAACGGTTTTGTTGTGATAAACTGATTTCTGTAACCAATTGTGGTTTCGCAGCACGTTGTGTAGAGGTGCTGGCTATACCAGGTGTTCTCGCATCATCACCTTTTGATACAACTTCCTCCACATAGGTGTTCCATTCATTGCAGGCAGGACACTTGCCGATCCAACGCGCAGATTGAGCACCACAGTTCTGACAGAAGTAAGTTGTTTTTGTTTTAGCCACTATTTTATATTATTTTAAACTCAATCTTATCTTCTCCTCAATTCCTGTCGTTGAAAAATTCTCCACATACGGAATCGTTTCTACCGTCCCGCCATTGGTTCTTACCACATCCGATCCTACAATATACTTTTTACTTTTTACATCTTTTTCAGCAGTATTGTAATCGGCACCTTTAACCAATACATCTGGTTTTATCAATTGTATCAATTCAAGTGGTGTATCCTCATCAAAAATCACCACAGCATTTACAAAATGCAGTGATGCTACTATCTGCGCTCTTGTTTGTTCATCCTGTAAAGGTCTGCTCGCTGATTTACCCAATCGTTTAACGGATGCGTCACTGTTTACCCCTACGACTAAATAATTTCCCAGGTCGGCTGCTTTTGCTAAATAATGGATATGTCCGCGATGAATAATGTCAAAACATCCATTTGTAAAAACAATTTTTTCACTTTTGAAACGCTGTATCGTAACTGCTTTTACTGCTTGGGCAGAAGTAAAAATTTTTGATTGAATAATGTCAAGCGTTTGTAATTTCAGTCCTTCTTGCTTCATTCTAATTAGTGGTTAGGTGATTATTAATTTATTCAAGAATTTTTTCCTGCTTATTTAATAAAGGTAGTAAAATCAATGAAATTAAACCCAGCGTGAGTATCAGTACAATTTGTGCAGCCCAAACGGTCCATGCAAATGCAAATGCACTTGTGTCGGGAACTAAATAAACTGTTATGAGAATAGGCATAACAATAGCCTGGTATGCTCCAGTTCCTCCCGGAACTGCAATGATACCCAAACTGCCAAATACCATGATCACTGTAGCCGCCATAAAAGGAAGTTGTGCTGTTTCCGGAAAAGCAAAAAAGCAGACATATGCTTGCAAGATATACATCAACCAAATGAGTATCGTGTATGCAATAAACGAAATGGGTTGCTTTACATTTTTAATACTAATCAATCCCTGCCACAATCCAACGATGAAATTTTTGATTTTAGCGGAAAAGATTTCTTGTAATTTTTTTCGAAAGTAAAAAAGGATAGCGGCAATTATCAGAAGCATAACTACCATTATAGCGAGCAGTATTTTATGTTCAAACAGGCTTTTTAACTTTAGAAAAAAAGGAGTTATAATCTGATCGTTTGCAATTCCGTAAATTTTATCAAATTCGATAAAAAGTGTGATAAAGAATATGAGAATTAAACAAATCAGGTCCAATGCGCGCTCAGCTACTACAGACCCAAAGCCCTCTGTGAATGGAACTTTTTCGTATTGATTAAGCATACCACAACGGGTTACCTCCCCGAGCCTGTTTATTGCTAAATTAGCAAGATAGCCAACCATCACTGCAAAAAAAGTATTGCTTGTTTTAGGCCGGTGATTTAAAGGTACCAATAAAATTTTCCAGCGAATTGCTCTGAAATAGTGACTGAGTATACCAACCAGAATAGAGAGGGCCACAAAACTGTAATCTGCCTGCAGAAGCGCAATCTTTATTTTTTCCTGTTGTTCCTTACTTATATCTTTAACACTTAACCAAACAAGCAAAACACCTAACCCTAAAAAGAAAATAAACTTAAGGATATTGTTTGTTTGCTTTTTCAATTATCGTAAAGTATTGGTTTTGGTATCCGGAAAAATAACAGTTGGTTTGAATTTTTTAGCTTGTTCAAAATCCATTAATGCATACGACACGATAATTACTTCATGCCCAACATTTACTTTTAGCGAAGCCGGGCCATTCAGGCAAATAACCTTTGAACCACGTTCTCCTTTAATCACATAAGTGGTAAAACGTTCACCATTATTGTAATTGAAAATATCTACTTTTTCATTTTCGATCAGGTTGGCAGCTTCCATTAAATCTTCATCAATGGTAACGCTCCCAATGTAATTAAGATCTGCCTGCGTAACAGTTACCCGATGAATTTTTGATTTCAAAACTTCTATTTGCATAATGGTGCAAAACTAAAGAAATAAATTCAATTGATTACCCAGAAGTTTACCGACTTATTCTTTTCTTCTCTTTTTTATTCCCTTCTTTTTGTCTCGAAAGATAATTGACCATTAAAGTTATAAAGAACGAGTGCCCTATGTACCGAAGTGGTTTGATTTTATTTAACCACTTAGGTACATAGAGCACATAGAGTCATGTCTGTTTAGTTCAACACCACATTATCAATCAATCGCAGGCTTCCAATTTCAACGGCTATGCAAGCAACTACCTCTTTGTGTTGGTTAAAATCATTTACGGATGTTAATGTTTCTCCATCAACAATTTCAAAATAAGCCAGCTTCATTTCTGTTTGTCTTGCAAATTGCTCACTTACAATTGTTTTGAGTTGAGCCGGTGAATGGGTGGCTTGCAGCTCTTTTATTTTAAAAAGAAGTTGTGAGATCGCAGGGACTATTTTTCGTTGTTCGGGAGTTAAGCGTACATTTCGGGAGCTCATGGCAAGTCCATCTGGTTCACGCAAAATAGGACATGGAATAATTTCCACATTTATTAGCAATTGATTGACCATGCTTTTGATGATGGCCAATTGTTGAAAATCCTTTTGTCCAAAAAATGCTTTGTGCGGTCGAACGATGCGGAATAACTTGCTAACTACTTGTGCTACACCATTAAAGTGCCCGGGACGTTGTGCCCCTTCCATTACTTTATCAAGCGTACCGAAGGAGACATTCTTCCCTTCCATCCAGCTTTTATCTTCTTGTCCAAGTGCTTTCAATTCCAGCTCTTTAGCTGTATACATCTCCGATACCTCCGGAGCAAATAGCACATCACAACCTGCCTGTTCCAACATTTTCGAGTCGGAATCCAATGTTCTGGGATATTTTTCAAGATCCTGGAGATTGTTAAATTGTGTGGGATTTACGAAGATACTGCATACAACTAAGTCGCAGCTTTGCTTTGCGGCATTTATAAGAGAGATATGTCCCTGATGAAGTGCACCCATTGTAGGGACAAAACCAATTATTTTACCTTCCAACCTTTTTTTTGCCAAAAATTCATGAAATGGCCCTTTCAAATAAAAAAAAATCATAAAAAAATAAGTCTGTTAAAAACTACTAAAATAAGCATAAATAAGCCATTTTTTCCGACAAAATAAGTCAAATATAACATTAACACTTTGAAATATCGGATTTTTTTGCTTACTTTTGTATAATCTTTTTTAACCCTAATTAATTTACCTCCATGAAAAAGAAAGCGAGAGTTCTTTTTGTATCACAAGAAGTTACACCATACCTAGATGAAACACCAATGAGTATCATTGGAAGAAAGTTACCACAAGGCATACAAGAGCGAGGAAAAGAAATTAGAACATTCATGCCCAAGTTCGGTGTTATTAATGAAAGAAGAAATCAATTACACGAAGTTATTCGTCTATCCGGTATGAATTTGATTATCGATAACAATGACCATCCGTTAATTATTAAAGTGGCTTCGATTCAATCAGCACGTATGCAGGTTTATTTTATTGATAACCAGGAATATTTTGAGCGCAAGCATATTCTGACGGATAAGAAAGGTGTTCATTTTGCAGACAATGACGAACGTGCCATTTTCTTTTGTCGTGGTGTTATCGAAACGGTAAAAAAATTAGGCTGGTCACCTGATATTGTGCACTTACATGGCTGGATGACAAGCTTAACGGCTCTGTATCTTAAAAAATCGTTTAAAGACAATCCATTGTTTTCAGATACAAAAATTGTATATTCTGTATACGATGATGAATTCGCGAATCCTTTACATAAAGATTTCGCAAAAAAAGTAATTCACGAAGGAATTGACAAATCTGATGTAGAATTGTATAAAAATCCTACCTTTGTAAACGTTAGCAAACTTGCAATTGATTTGTCGGATGGAGTAATCAAAGGAAGTCCTAAGATTAATCCGGAAATAGAAAAATATCTCAAAAAATCAGGTAAACCTGTTTTGGAATATAAAAATGAAGATGAGTACATTGATGCTTACTCTGATTTCTATGATGCAGTATTGGAAGAGGTTGCTGAAATGATCGACTAATTTTTATTTATGAATAATATGAGAATGTTTAAAATTTTGTGGGCCTTATCGCCCGCAAAATTTTTTTTGACCCTATTGGTAATTGGCCTTTTTACTTTTTCTTCCTGCAACAAATCAAGTATACTTGGTTTAGAAGTACAACCACCAAATGATTTGATTGGTGCAGATTATCAGGATACATTAACCTTACATACACAAACCGTTAAAGAAGATACATTGAGAACCAGTGGACTGTCTACTCTATTACTTGGAAAATATCTTGATCCTGTTTTTGGTGAAGCAAGTTCATCTATTTATACACAATTGCGCTTGGTGGCTAACGCTCCTACTTTTGGAGTAAACCCAAGATGTGACTCTGTTAGATTATCACTTATTTACGCAGGATCGTACGGTAAAAAACTCAGAAAAGAACAAATCGTAAGTGTATATGACTTAAACTCAACAATGGACATCAATACACCTTATTATTCAAATAGTGAAATTCCCTATAATAATGCTGCACTTGTTGATTATAAATTTATTCCCAGACCATCAGACTCTGTTCGTATAGACACCAGTAAAACAAAATATGCTCCTCAATTGCGTATCCCACTTCCAACTGAATTTGGTAAGAGAATTTTGGATAAGCAACATACAACGGATTTGGCTACCAACGCCAATTTCATGCAATACATTAAAGGATTTAGAATCAGCACGGAAAAAACAAGTGGCTTGAATCCTTCTGAAGGAAATTTATTATCCTTCAGCATGGGTACTTCTTTAGTGAGTATTTATTACACGTATTATGATACGCTTCGCCAAAAAGATACGCAAGCAGTTCATATTTTGACGCTATCCAGTGTTGCCCGTTTTATGCAATTTAAACACGATTACACGCAAGCCAATGCTGATGTTCAAAAACAAGTTGTTCAAAAACCTGCACCCATCAACAATGACATTTGTTATGCGCAAGGAGCATCTGGACTAAAGACCCTTATTAAATTTCCTAATTTAGTTACCTGGGGTAAAAAAGATTTTATTGGAATAAACAGAGCGGAACTAGTTATTACAGCTGTTAGCAATTATAAGGATACGTTTTCTCTTCCGCCGTCACTCATACTTTATGGAATTTCCGATGATGGAATCCATAACTTTCCTTTACCGGATGCATTTGATGGTTCCGATTATTTTGGTGGTTTCCTGAAGACAGATACACTGACAAAAACAAGCACTTATACATTTACAATTACACGGTATATTCAACAAATTATTTCAGGTAGCCTGAAGAATAATGGTCTTTTTCTGGCAGTAGAGAATGGAGCCAGTTCACCCCATCGTATTGAATTGGGCGGTGGTAACGCTATCCTTACCGGTGGTGGCGAAAATAAATATAAAATGAAGTTAAACGTAACCTATACAAAACTAAAATAATATGTGTGGAATAGTTGCTTATATCGGAGGCAGACAAGCCTACCCTGTGCTAATGAAGGGCCTACAACGCTTAGAGTACAGAGGATACGACAGTGCTGGTATTGCTTTACTTGACGGTGCATTGAAAGTATATAAATGTAAAGGAAAAGTAGCGGACCTTCACAACTTTATTGGTGATCAGGATAAAACAGGTACTATTGGTATTGCACATACCAGATGGGCCACACACGGTGTTCCGAATGATGTGAATGCACATCCTCATTACTCCGCCTCAAAAAATTTAGTAATGATTCACAATGGGATCATTGAAAATTATGCTCCATTGAAAGAAGAATTAAAAAAACGCGGACATGTTTTTTTAAGTGATACAGATACGGAAGTGTTGATTCATTTAATTGAAGATATTCAACAAAAAGAAAATGTTCGATTAGGTGAGGCTGTTCGTATTGCGTTGAATCAGGTAGTTGGCGCTTACGCAATTGTAGTACTTGCTAAAGATCATCCGGATGAATTGATTGCTGCTAAAAAAGGTAGTCCAATGGTTGTTGGTATCGGTGAAAATGAATTTTTCATTGCATCAGATGCTACACCAATTGTAGAGTATACAAAAAATGTAGTTTACCTTGAAGATGAGGAAATTGCTTTTCTTGAACGTGGTAAAGAGTTAAAAATCAAGACCATCAAAAACAAAGTAAAAACACCTTATGTACAAGAACTTGAATTGCAGTTGGAGGCGCTTGAAAAAGGTGGCTACGACCATTTCATGTTAAAAGAAATTTATGAGCAACCCCGCTCCATTAAAGATAGTATGCGTGGTCGCTTAAGCTCATCCGAAGGGATTGTAAACCTTGGCGGGATTAAAGATTACGAACAAAAATTTGTGAATGCAAAACGCATTGTATTTATCGCTTGCGGTACTTCATGGCATGCAGGATTGGTTGGAGAATATTTATTCGAAGACCTTGCGCGTATTCCGGTTGAAGTAGAATATGCTTCAGAGTTCCGTTACCGAAATCCAATTGTATATGAAGATGATGTAATTATTGCTATCTCCCAATCCGGAGAAACAGCAGATACATTGGCTGCAATTGAACTGGCTAAATCAAAAGGTGCCACCATCATTGGTATTTGCAATGTGGTAGGTTCATCCATTGCCCGTGCTACACATGCCGGTTCGTACACACACGCAGGTCCGGAAATTGGTGTTGCTTCTACCAAAGCATTTACAGCACAAGTGACCGTATTAACATTAATGGCGCTGCGAATCGGATTCTTAAAAGGAACGATCTCTTCTTCGCGTTTCCATCAGTTATTAAGCGAATTGGAAGCAATTCCTGAGAAAATAGAAAAAGTATTAAAAACCAACGATAAGATTAAAAAGATTGCAGAAATTTATAAAACTTCCAGCAATGCATTATACTTAGGTCGTGGTTACAGCTTCCCGGTTGCATTGGAAGGTGCATTGAAATTAAAAGAGATCTCTTACATCCATGCAGAAGGTTATCCTGCTGCGGAAATGAAACACGGTCCGATTGCCCTGATTGACGAGGAAATGCCGGTATTTGTTATTGCTACCAAAGGAACATCTTACGAAAAAGTTGTAAGCAACATCCAGGAAGTAAAAGCACGTAAAGGAAAAATCATTGCAATTGTTACCGAAGGAGACACACAAGTAAAAGGAATGGCTGATTACATCATCGAAATTCCGGAAACAGATGAAATCCTGGTACCACTTGTTTCAGTTGTTCCGTTACAATTATTGTCTTACCACATTGCGGTTATGCGCGATTGTAATGTGGATCAACCAAGAAATTTGGCGAAGTCGGTAACAGTGGAATAACATTAAATTAACTATAAATTAAAATTTTTAA
>DAORKB010000005.1:12293-35736 GCA_035439365.1 Bacteroidia bacterium | reverse complement strand
TTCGGAGGTAACACGTGTTGCGCGTGAGGTAGGTTCGGAAGGAAAATTGGGTGGACAAGCAACAGTAGAAGGTGTTGGTGGGATCTGGAAAGAGTTGACAGATTCTGTAAACCAGATGGGATCCAACTTAACGGCACAGGTACGTAACATTGCCGAGGTAACGACTGCTGTTGCGAAAGGAAACTTATCACGTAAAATTACAGTGGATGTAAAAGGAGAGATCCTTGAATTAAAAAATACCATCAACACCATGGTGGATCAGTTGAACTCTTTTGCTTCGGAGGTAACGCGTGTGGCACTCGAAGTAGGAACGGAAGGAAAGCTGGGCGGACAAGCAACTGTAGAAGGTGTGGGTGGTACCTGGAAAAACCTTACCGACTCTGTAAATCAGATGGCCGGTAACTTAACCGGACAAGTACGTAACATTGCCGAGGTAACAACAGCCGTTGCGAAAGGTGACTTGTCGCGTAAAATTACAGTAGACGTTAAAGGAGAAATCTTAGAGTTAAAAAATACCATCAACACAATGGTGGATCAGCTGAACTCGTTTGGTTCGGAGGTAACACGTGTTGCGCGTGAGGTAGGTTCGGAAGGAAAATTGGGTGGACAAGCAACAGTAGAAGGTGTGGATGGAATCTGGAAAGATTTGACAGATTCTGTAAACCAGATGGGATCCAATTTAACAGCACAGGTACGTAACATTGCCGATGTAACAACAGCCGTTGCAAAAGGTGACTTATCCAAAAAAATTACAGTAGACGTTAAAGGAGAGATCCTTGAATTAAAAAATACGATCAACACCATGGTGGATCAGCTGAACTCGTTTGGTTCGGAGGTAACACGTGTGGCTCGCGAGGTAGGATCGGAAGGGCAGTTGGGAGGACAAGCTTCCGTTCCAGGTGTTGGTGGAACCTGGAAAGATTTGACCGACTCGGTAAATAAAATGGCATCTAACTTAACATCACAAGTACGTAACATTGCTGAAGTAACCACAGCGGTTGCGAATGGCGACTTGTCGCGTAAAATTGCAGTGGATGTGAAAGGAGAAATCTTAGAGTTAAAAAATACAATCAATACCATGGTGGATCAGCTCCGTGGTTTTGCATCGGAGGTAACACGTGTTGCCCGTGAGGTAGGAACAGAAGGGAAGCTGGGCGGACAAGCACACGTTCCGGGTGTTGCCGGAACCTGGAAAGATTTGACGGACTCTGTAAATCAAATGGCGGGTAACTTAACGGCACAGGTGCGTAACATTGCCGATGTAGCGATTGCCGTTGCAAATGGCGACTTATCCAAAAAAATTACGGTGGACGTTCGTGGAGAAATTTTACAATTGAAAGAAACACTGAACACAATGGTGGATCAGCTTCGCGGTTTTGCATCCGAAGTAACACGTGTTGCCCGCGAGGTGGGTACCGATGGAAAATTAGGTGGACAAGCCTTTGTACCGGGTGTTGCCGGAACCTGGAAAGATTTGACCGACTCGGTGAATCAGATGACCGGTAACTTAACATCCCAGGTACGTAACATTGCAGAGGTGACAAAAGCCGTTGCGAATGGCGACCTTTCCAAAACCATTACAGTGGATGTAAAAGGAGAGATCTTCGATTTAAAAAATACCATCAACAAAATGGTGGATCAGTTGCGTGCCTTTGCATCTGAAGTAACACGTGTTGCCCGTGAGGTGGGTACCGATGGAAAGCTCGGAGGACAAGCTTATGTAGCGGGTGTTGCCGGAACCTGGAAAGATTTGACAGACTCCGTAAACATGATGGCAACCAACTTAACCAGCCAGGTACGTGGTATTGCAAAAGTTGTAACCTCCGTTGCATCCGGAAACTTACGTCAGAAGTTATCCATCAATGCACAAGGAGAGGTGGCGCAGTTAACAGATACCTTTAATGAAATGATTGAAACGCTTGCTGTGTTCGCCGATCAGGTAACCAACGTGGCACGTGAGGTAGGAGTTGAAGGAAGACTCGGAGGACAAGCAAGTGTACCAGGTGCTTCTGGTATCTGGAAAAATTTAACGGAAAACGTAAATCAGCTGGCAGAAAATTTGACAACACAGGTTCGTTCCATTTCCGAAGTAGCCTCGGCCGTAACAAAAGGTGACTTGACCCGAAACATTCGTGTAGATGCAAAAGGTGAGGTGGAAGAGTTAAAGGATACCATCAACCAAATGATCACCAACCTGCGTGAAACAACATTGCTGAACCAGGAACAGGATTGGTTGAAATCCAACCTGACAAAATTTACCCAAATGTTGCAGGGACAAAAAGATTTAGAAACAGTTGCGCAACGAATTTTGTCTGAGTTGGCTCGCGTTGTAAATGCACATTATGGTGCATTCTATATTTTATCATCAGAAGAAGATATTTCCAAATTGAAATTATTTGCAGCGTATGCTTATAAATCGGAGAAACATATTCCAACAGAGTTTGCAATTGGAGAAGGTTTGGTTGGACAATGTGCCCTGGAAAAAGAGCGTATTATTTTAAGTAACGTTCCAAAAGAATATGTAAAAATAAGTTCGGCACTTGGTAAAGCAAAGCCAACCAATCTGATCGTACTTCCGGTGTTGTTTGAAAACAATGTAAAAGCTGTAATTGAGCTGGGTTCATTGGATTCATTCAGTTTAACACACTTGGATTTCTTGAATCAGCTAACAGAAAGTATTGGTATTGTGGTGAACACAATTGAAACAAATACAAGAACAGAAGAGTTGTTAACACAATCACAATCATTGGCTGGTGAGTTAAAAATTCAGCAAGAAGAGTTAAAACGAACCAACGATGAGTTACAAGACAAAGCCTTGTTACTTGTAAAACAAAAGAACGAGGTGGAGGCGAAAAACAAAGAGGTGGAAGAGGCAAGACGATCACTGGAAGAAAAAGCAGAGCAGTTGACCTTAACCTCTAAATACAAGTCGGAGTTTTTGGCAAACATGTCGCACGAGTTGCGTACACCTTTGAACAGTTTATTAATCCTTGCACAACAGCTGTATGAAAATGCAGAAGGTAACTTAAATGAAAAACAAACCAAGTATGCAAAAACGATTCACTCATGCGGTGATGACTTATTACAATTGATCAATGATATTCTCGATCTTTCAAAAATCGAATCGGGATTTATTTCGGCGAATATTTCAACAATCCGTTTCTCAGAAATTACATCCTTTGTTGAAACGACTTTCAAACCTATTTCCGAAGCAAAAAATTTACGTTTCAAAATCGAAACAGATAGTGAGTTACCGGAATTGTTTGATACCGATTCTCAACGATTGAATCAGATTTTAAAGAATTTGCTTTCGAATGCATTTAAGTTCACGGAAAAAGGAGAAGTTATTCTTAAAATTTACAATGCGAAGAAAGCTTGGAAGCATGGCAATACTGCTTTGGATAAAGCCAATCAGGTGGTTGCCTTTTCCATTGTCGACTCAGGGATTGGTATACCGCAAGATAAACAATCCATTATATTTGAAGCCTTTCAACAAGCAGAAGGTTCTACCAGTCGTAAGTATGGTGGAACCGGACTTGGTTTATCCATCAGCCGTGGATTAGCAGAGTTGCTTGGTGGTACAATTGAGCTCGAAAGTGAATCAGGTAAAGGAAGTATATTCACCTTGTTCTTACCAATGGACAAAATTGAAGAGACAGGGCATTTTACAACTGCAATACCCACAGATTTATTTAAGCCGGAACCTCAGGCACTGGATGATATTTTGAATTCTTTAAAAATTGCAACAGATGCAACCGAACCAAGAAAATTGGATGTCATCAGTGAAATGATAAATGAATCAGGCGACGATCGAAACAATATCTCACCAAGTGACAAAATTCTATTGGTAATTGAAGATGATTTGCGTTTTGGTAAAATTATGATTGAACGCGCACATGAAGATGGTTTGAAAGTAGTGGTGGCGACCAACTATGCGGAGATATTTCATTTTGTTGGCATATTTAAGCCTATAGCTATTACACTGGATGTAAAGTTACCGGATACAAGTGGATGGAAAGTATTGGATTTATTAAAAAATGATTTGAATTACAGACATATTCCAATACATTTAATCTCGGGAGAAGAAAACAGGATACTTGCATTGAAAAGAGGAGCAAGAAGTTTCCTATTGAAACCATTGTCAAATGAAATACTCGATAATTTATTCTCTGATATTTTAAAATTCGACTCTAAAATAACCCGTCAGTTACTTATTGTCGAGGATAATGAGGTGGAATCTTCTCAATTGGTGAAATTGTTACAAGAGGAAACAATAGAAATTACAGTGGCATCAAGTGGTGAACACGCGCTGGAACTACTGAAAGAAAAAACATTTGACACCATTATTTTAGATTACATGCTGGCAGATATTTCGGGTATGGAACTGATAAAACGGATGAAACAGGAACAAAATCTTTTGGTTCCGATCATTATTTATTCTGCACGTGATTTTAGTAAACAGGAATTGTCACAGTTAAATAAGTTATCGAGTAGCATCATTTTAAAAGATGTTAATTCATTGGATCGGTTGTTGGAAGAAACCATGCTGTTTCTGCATGTCAACTATGCAAACTTCCCCACAGAAAAAAGAAGAATGTTAGAAAATATCCGCATGAAAGGCGATATTTTATCTGGTAAAAAAGTACTGGTAGTAGATGATGATGTTAGAAATCTATTTGCAATCACTACTGTTTTTGAACGTTACAACATAAATGTGGTGACAGCAGAAAGTGGAAAGGAAGCAATCGCATTAATGAATGAATCATCCGATATTGAAATGGTACTCATGGATATTATGATGCCGGAAATGGATGGATATGAAACAACACAGAAAATCAGAAGGGAACACAAAAATAATTCGTTACCGATTATTGCAGTTACAGCAAAGGCGATGAAAGGCGATCGTCAAAAATGTCTGGAAGCAGGTGCCTCTGATTATATTACAAAACCTTTAAAAATGGATCAGCTGCTTTCAATGATGAGAATGTGGTTCAATAAATAGCAAAATGGGACTTTCAGCAAGGATTAAAATTTTATTGGTAGATGATAAAGAAAATAATTTATTGTCTATGGAAAGTGTTTTGTGGCAGGATGGTTATCAGCTTGTAAAAGCAACATCCGGAAAAGAAGCATTGAAAATTCTGTTGAAAGAAATGGATTTTACGCTCATTTTAATGGATGTAGAAATGCCTGAATTGAATGGATTTGAAACAGCTGCTATGATTTACCAGCGTGAAAAATTGAAACACATTCCCATAATTTTTGTTACAGCACACAGTTATGGTGATGATAATGTGTTTAAAGGATATAAAGCTGGAGCTGTTGATTATATTTACAAGCCTGTTCAACCCGAATTGCTGAGAGCAAAAGTGTCCATATTCGCAGAGCTGTACAGAAAGAACCATCAATTGATGCAACAGGAGGAAAAACTGCTTGGGATTAATAAAAGTCTGGAGATTGAAATAAAGGACAGAATTTTATCTGAAGAGAAAGTGAATGTGCTCAATAAACAATTGCTTGAAAATATTCAACAATTGGAATCTATCAATAAAGAACTGGATCGTTTTGCATATATGGCTTCACACGATTTGCAGGAACCGTTGAGAAAAATAAGAATATTCAGTGAACGTATCAGTGATAAATATTCTGATGATTTAGATGAAGAAGGAAAATTATACATTGACAAAATGCAATTGGCTTGTGAGAAAATGCAATATTTGATCAATGATATTCTGGCATTTAGCAAGCTGAATGTTGAAAAAGAAGCAATGGTAAGTGCTGACATCAATTCCATAATTGATGAAGTATTATCCGACATGGAATTTGAGATTCAGGAAAAAAACGCAAAAGTTGAAGTTTCAAAAATTCCAAAACTAAATGTACATCCCCGCCTGATTAAGCCCTTATTTCAAAATTTAATTAGCAACTCATTAAAGTATTCAAAAAAAGAAATAGATCCCATTGTAAGAATAAGTGCAAAACTGGATGAACCTCTAAAAACAAATCATTTGAACCCTATTGGAAAATTTTGCAGAATAAATGTAGAAGATAATGGGGTAGGATTTGAGCAGGAATATGCCGATCAGGTATTTACCATGTTCAAAAGATTGCACGTAGGATCAGAATACAAAGGCACTGGAATAGGACTTGCCATTTGTAAAAAAATTGTAGAGCAGCACAAAGGATTTATTAGCGTAAAAAGTGAAGTAAACAAAGGAAGTACTTTTATTATTAGTTTGCCAGTTGAGGAGTCAGTTTGATCTTTTTATTTATAACTAAAACATGTAAAGTATGGGTTTAACTCCTACTATAAAACATCTTGTTAACAAAAGCGAAACCGCAAAACTTATTCAAGAAATTGATTGGGCCGCTACTCCATTAGGCCCAATTCAAGGATGGCCCGACAGCCTTATTAATGCTGTAAACATTTGCCTGAGTACTCCCCAACCCATTGTCATTTACTATGGAAAAGAACTGAATCAAATTTACAACGATGGATTTATAAATTTGATCGGAATGAAACACCCCTGGGCATTCGGGAAATCATGTAAAGAAGTATGGCCAGAAGTCTGGGACATTGCCAAAGCTGTACTCGTAGATAAAGTGTTGAACAAGGGAGAACCTGTTTACATTAAGGATCAACAATTTGTGATCAATCGTAAAGGGTTTACAGAAGAATGTTATTGTACGGTTTCATACAGCCCACTCTACAACGAAGCCGGCGAGGTAAGTGGAGTGTTTTGCATTGCGCAGGAAACAACAGAGAATAGAAAAAATGAAAAGAAGCTAAGAGAAAGTGAAGATCATTATAGACTCGCAACCGAAGTAAGTAAACTCGCCACCTGGGATTTAAATCTCGTCACCTTTGAATTAACACACTCCCCTCGTTTTGCAGAAATACTTGGATACGACTCAAAAAAAATATTAACGCATCAATTGATGCATGATCATATACATCCCGAAGATTTGTATCCTGTTGTTGAAAGAGCTTTTGACACTGCTTTGCAAACAGCAGTTTATAGTTATGATTCCAGAATTATATGGCCGGATAAAACACTTCATTGGATCAGAACACAAGGAAAGGTCTTGTATGATGAAATGAATATTCCCAGTCGTATGATCGGAATCATGACGGATATTACCGAATTAAAAGTGGCAGAGCAAGCACTAAGAGAGAGTGAAAAACGGTTCAGGGCAGTTGCTGATACAGCACCTGTTATGATATGGATGACTGATACAGACAGAAAATGTGTGTTTTTTAATAAATGCTGGACCGAAATAACTGGTTTATCAATTAGTGAAGCATTAGGGAGAGGGTGGACATCTATTGTTCATCCGGATGATTACCCCGCTACCTCAGAGAAATTTATTCAAGCGTATGAAACACATAGTGAGTATTCGCAAGAATTAAGAATTAAAGATAAAAACGGAAATTATATATGGGTACTGGATCATGCGGTGCCTCGCTACAGTGCAGAAGGTTTTTTTCTGGGCTATATCGGTTCTTCTATTGATATCAATGAACAAAAAAATGCGAAAGAAGTTTTGGAAAATAATGTTATTGAACGAACGCGTGAATTAAAACGGGCAAATGAAGAGCTGAGAAGGACCAATAAAGAATTGGAACAGTTTGCTTATGTATCCAGCCATGATTTGCAGGAACCTTTAAGAAAAATTCAAACATTTTCAGAATTACTTTTTAGTAAGACTGATAAAGATGCCAACGAACGGGTTTATTTAGAAAAAATTAAGAACTCAGCATTCAGAATGTCAGAACTGATTAGGGATCTGTTAGATCTATCCAAATTATCAAACGTGGATGAAGAGTTTATAAATACAGATCTTTCCCAAATAATTGAGAATATTAAAACCGATTTGGAGTTGCTCATAAAAGAAAAACAGGCAACATTTTATGTTGAGCCATTGCCGGTTATCAAAGCGATTCCTATCCAGATGAATCAACTTTTTTATAATTTATTGAGCAATGCATTAAAATTTTCGGAAAGACCTCCTGACATTAAGATATGCTGTTCAGAAATTGCTGCTGATCAATTGAAAATGTATAATGTACAGGAAGAGGCAAAAAGAAAGCATTACTTAAAAATTACAGTAGAAGATAACGGAGTTGGATTTGACCAGAGTTATGCTGATCAGATATTTGTTATTTTTCAGCGACTGAATGATAGGAGTAAATTTGCCGGAACGGGTATTGGGTTAGCCATTTGTAAAAAAATTGTAGATAACCATAATGGATTTATAGTAGCGCAAAGTAAAATAAATGAGGGGAGTATATTCCATATATTTTTACCAAAATAGAATTTCGAGTTTTTTAGTAACTAAATAATTGATAAATCTGTATAAGAGCCTTTTTTTATTCCTAAAATACCTATCTTTCAAACTTTCTTGTTAAAAAATCCAGCAGTGTAGGAATTGAATCGATGGATGATTGATTATCAACTACAAAGAAAATAATAGAAAATTTCTTAAATAAAAGTGATTCTCAAGTGCTAATTTTTATTTCTTTAAAATAACTTCAATCACCTGTCAATTTTGGGTTTTAGCAAGATGAAACAGATTTTAATTTTTAGTTTTTTTTGCAACGAAAATCACCCCCAACCGTATAACTTCGATAAGTTTTAAGTTGCATGATAAAAAGATTACAAATAGCGTTCATTTGTTTTTTTATTTTTATTCCTAGTCTATTGTTTTCAACACACATTGTAGGGGGGGCGATTTCTTATGTTCACAATGGTGGTTCCAGTTATACAGTTACCTTAAAATTATACAGAGATTGTGGGCCGGGAACTGCTGGTTTTCCAGGGAGTGTAACGATTAGCGTCGTCGGATATAATGGAGCAGCTTTTTATCCCAACAAAGATATCACCATCAATTTAGGGACGGTAACTTCTGTACCATCCAATCTTGATAAATGTGCCACACCACCCAATCCAATGCCTTGTACGGAACAAGGGATATACACAAAAACGGTAACCAATCTGCCTCCCAATCCCGGAGGATATCATTTATACTACCAACAAACAGCGCGTAATTTAAGCGTGACCAACGCAGTGAATGCATCCTGTAATTGTATTGGGGAAAGTTTTTATGCAGATATTCCCGGTACAAGTATGTATTGGACAGAAGATTTTTTACTACCCAACGGAACAACTATCGATAATGGAACAACTGCATGGACAACTGCTCCAGGTGCAACGGCTCCCACAACAGCAAGTGTTCAAGGCAATTTGTTTGAAATTACAGGTAAGAATAATGCAGTTCAAACCTGGACCTCTCAGGTAATAAACATCGCTGGGTATACAGGTGGTGTTGATTTAAGTGCAGGGCTGAGCGAATCTGGAGATTTAGAGAATGGTGATTCTATCAAAACGTATTATAAACTTAATGGCGGCGCTTGGACACTATTCGCAACAAATGGATCGTTGGCAAATGATTTTAATGCAGGGTCTACTGCTATTCAAACAAACTTAACAGGTAGCACGGTCCAGATAATGGTTCGCGTTACGTTTGATGGAAGCTCGGCTAACGACGAGATATACAGGTTTGACAACATCAACGTATATGGACGGAGTTTTTTGGCAAATAGTGACCCAGCCTATGATTTGATACCGCCTCTCTTTTTATGTGCAGGTAAACCTTTTTCATACGATCATTCAGCTACAGATATTGATGGCGATTCATTGGTATATTCTTTTTATACACCATATGATGGCGATAACAATGCCGGGGCTCTTGATCCAACATTTATCAACAATGTGGCAACCTTTACTCCGATAAAATGGGTGGCAGGTTATTCTGCAACGAACCCATTGGGTGGAACACCATTGACGCTTAATTCTTCAACCGGATTATTACAGGGAACACCAAATACATTGGGGCAATTTGTTGTAGGAATTATGGTGAAGGAATACAGAAATGGAAAATACATGAGTCAGACAATTCGTGATTTTCAATTTAACGTAGTAAGTTGCCCGGAACAAATTAGCGCGGTCCTCAAACCTATAACAGTTTGTAATACACGGACAGTCAATTTTCAAAATTATGGTGGAAGTACCGGTAATAACTGGCACTGGGATTTTGGAAATACTGCTGTTACAACAGATGTTTCTACATTGAACTTCCCTTCTTATACCTACCCCGCTGCCGGAACGTATACAGTAAGATTAATTACGGGGTATCAAACAAATTGCGCAGATACCGCTACAGCAAAGGTTGATGTAGTAACGATTAAAGCAGGCTTTACACACAATGCACCAAAATGTGTAAATACGCCGGTAGCATTTACACAAGCGTCCACGATCACAAGCAACGATGTCATCATAACCTACTTGTGGGATTTTGGCGATGGAACAACAGCCTCATCTGCAAATGCAACACATGCTTATGCAAATGGGGGCACCTATAAAGTATTGCTAACCTTAACTTCTAATTTAGGTTGTGGTGATACCATTTCCAAGTATATTAAAATTGATCCTAAACCAATACCCAATGCAGGCCCTGATCAAACGGTTTGTGCAACAGTAGGGTCCGTTGTATTGAATGGGTCTGTTACAAATGCAACGGGTGGTACCTGGACAACTACTGGTACCGGTACCTTTCAGGCCAATCCCAATATTTTAAATCCTACTTACAAACCAAGTGCTGCCGATACGGTAGCTGGAACGGTAAAATTAATTTTAACAACAACTGGTAATGCCACGTGTGCTTCTGTTTCGGATACGATGGTCGTTAGTTTTTCGAACAATTCAACAAAAGCAAATGCAGGACCTGATAAAACAATTTGTGGTATAACATCAACCACTATATCCGGAAATGCACCAAGTATCGGAACTGGCAAATGGACGGTTGTTTCCGGTGCAGCAACAATTACAAATCCAAATTCGGCAACAACAACTGTTACCGGTTTAACTACGCCAGGAGCTTCTTATACATTCAGATGGACGATAACCAATACAGCTTGTATACCCTCAACCGATGATGTTGTTATAACGGTGGATCTGCAACCAACTACAGCCAATGCAGGGCCTAATCAAACAATTTGTAATACAACCACTGCAACGCTGGCAGCAAACACTCCTGTTGTTGGAACAGGTTTATGGACTGTTGTTTCAGGAACTGCAACAATTACAACTCCGACTTCACCAACATCAACTGTAACCGGGTTAGTACCTGGTGATTCGGTTGTTCTGAAATGGACCATTACGAAAGGACTTTGTAATAGCTCAGCTACGGTAAAAATTATTTTAGTAAAAGCGCCTGTTGTAAATGCAGGACCGGATCAGGCTTTTTGTACACCAACAAATACCGTATTGAATGGAAGTGTAGTTGGTAACACCACAACCGGAATTTGGACAACACTTGGTAATGGAACTTTTTCTCCCAATGCAACAACATTAACTGCAACCTATATACCTGGTAGCCTAGATATAACAAATAAAAAAGTAACACTTGTTTTAACTTCTACGAATAATGGTGTTTGCAACGTTGCCTCAGATTCAATGAACATTGCCTTCACAGGTTTTGAAGGAACAATTACAGTTGCAGCAACAAATGTCAGCTGTTATGGAAATACGGATGGAACTGCTACAGCAAGCGTAGTAAATGGATTTCCGCCTTACACTTATTTTTGGAGCACGGTACCTGCTCAAACAGGTGCTACCGCAACTAACCTCGGAATAGGTACTTATACCGTAACGTTGAAAAACGCAAAGGGATGTACAGCCCCTGCAACCGCAACAATAACTCAACCTGCACCGCTTGCAGTTAATGGAACAGCTACGGATATTGCTTGTTATGGGGGGAACAATGGAATGATTAACATTACACCAACCGGTGGAACTGCGCCATACAATTATTTATGTATGCCTGGAAATCAAACAGCAGTACCTTTTACAAATCTTGGTTTGGGAACATACACAGTTACAATTACAGATGCAAAAAATTGTTCATTAACACAAACCTATACAATTAATCAATCAACGGAAATACTAACTTCTTTTTCTATCGCACCTGTTAGTTGTTTTGGAAAGAATGATGGAATAATAAATTCGACAACCACCGGAGGTGTTCCGCCTTATACGTATAGCTGGAACCCAACGGGTGTTACATCAGCCAATATTTCGAATCTCGCTGCAGGAAACTATACACTTACCGTAACAGATAAATTGGGATGCTCCATGAGTAGTTCTACATTGATAAATGAACCTACCACGTTAACGGCAACTGTTACTGTTACGAACGAAACCTGTAGTGAACTTAATAATGGTACGGCCAGTGTTGCCGTGTCGGGTGGAACGCCAAACTATACTTATACCTGGGCGCCTGGCGGAACAAAAACACCGAATGTAAGTAATTTGCCGGCGGGTTCATATACAGTAACGATCAAAGATTTGAAAGGATGTACAATTACACCAATTGCAACAATTACCCAACCATCGTTTTTAAATGTTAATTTGATAAGTGTTGTTAATGTAAGTTGTAATGGAGGAAGCAATGGATCCGTAACTGCCAATCCAACCGGTGGAACAATACCATACACTTATTTGTGGATGCCTGGAAATATAACAACAGCAAAACTCTCCAACGTTCCGATTGGAACCTATACAGTTACCGTGATAGATAAAAATGGGTGTACGAATTCAAATTCGGTTACACTTACCGAACCCACACCAATTACGGTCACATCTACAATTACAAACGTATCTTGTGCAGGAGGAAATAACGGAACAATTAAAATTGTTGCAAGCGGCGGTAAACCATCTTATACATATTTATGGCAACCTGTAAATAAAACGACTGCAAATTTAAACGGACTTACCGCGGGCTCTTATACACTTACTGTAACAGATGCAAACGGATGTAAAAATACTTCTGTGCATGTTGTTGGTCAGCCCCTTCCAATTGCGATATCCATTTCAAGCGTTAATGTTTCCTGTTTTGGTGGAACCGACGCAACTGCAACTGCGAACGTAACAGGAGGAACTACACCTTACACATATAGCTGGAGTTCCGGGGGCGTAACCAATGCAACCATTACCGGTCTTAAGATTGGTAATTATACCGTAACAGTTACAGATAGTGCTAATTGTAAAGCTTCAAAATCAGTTACAATAACGCAACCCTTAAAACTTACCGCCATTGCAAGTGCACAGGATGAAACATGTGATTATTTGAATGATGGATCTGTAACAGTTGCTCCTGCCGGAGGAACGAGCCCTTACTCATATGAATGGCAACCAACAAATGATACAACTGCAACCGTAAATAATTTACCAACCGGAACATATACTGTAATTGTTACAGATGCGAAAGGATGTACGGTCGGCACATCAGCGGTGGTCAATGAACCATTACCACTGTCAATTGTATTTGATCCAAAAAGTAATGTAAGTTGTTTTGGTGGAACAGATGGTGCAGTGATTGTAGTTGCATCGGGTGGTACACCAAACTATACATATAACTGGATGCCGGGTAATTTTAATGTAGATGGTATATTCAATATTTTATCCGGCACATATACCGTAACAGTAAAAGATAAAAATAATTGTCAGATTCAGGATACCGTTACAATTGATCAACCAAGCTCTCCGCTATCGGTGTCAGCAACTTCTCAGATTACCACATGCTTTGGTGGAGGTGATGGTTCGGCAACAGCAGTTGGAGCTGGTGGTACAGCACCATATACATACGAATGGTTACCTGGAAATAAAACCGGAGCAACAATAAATAATTTAACAGCAGGAACCTATACAGTTACTGCAACTGATTCAAAAGGTTGTACCAGTGCATCGACAATAGTTGTAAATGAACCACCGGAGATAACCATCACCTCAAAATCTTATGAAGCAGCTTGCTTTCTTGCAACTGGTAAGGCCAAAGTAACTGCCTCCGGTGGAACTCCTCCGTATAGTTATTTATGGTCCCCCATTGGCGGTACAAGCGATTCGGTTTCAGATTTATATTCTGGTAAATATTGGGTTACAGTGTCGGATTCACATGGTTGCAAATCTTCGGAATCAGTAAATATTGATGATGCAGGTGTTCCTAAACCAACTATTTTTTCCGTAGTAAATGTAAAGTGTTATGGTGATTCTACCGGTTCTGCGAAGGTTGCTGTTACAGGTGGTTCAGGGAATTATACTTACCTGTGGCTACCACATGGTGGAACTGGAACAACTGCTGTTAACCTAACAGCAGGAAGCTATACCGTAATTGTAAAAGATTCTCTTGGCTGTCAATCACTCGCAACAACCAGTCCCGATATTACACAGCCACCCTTAATTGAACCGAATATTACAACAACACTGGTGAGTTGTTTTGGTGGAAATAATGGAACAGCAAATGTAACTGCAAGTGGTGGAGTACCTGGATATACTTTCACCTGGTTACCCGGAGGTTCTACCGGTACAACGATTCAAAATCTTGCGGCAGGTACTTATACATTGCAGGCAATGGATGCAAATGGTTGTATTGTTAAAAAGAAGTATAATGTTGATCAACCTACTGCGTTGTATTTGACATTATCTAAAAAAGCTGTTTCCTGTTTTGGCGGATCTGACGGTAGTGTAAATTCACTTGCATTAGGTGGCACCGCACCATATATGTATAAATGGAGCCCCGTAAATGTGAATGGACAGAAATTGGCAAATGTGCCGGCAGGAACTTATACGGTAACAACTACAGATTTTAAAGGATGTACACTTTCAAGTTCTATCACCATTGATCAACCAACTCCTGTTGTGGTTACACCATCAAGTACAAATGCTACTTGTAATTTACCAAATGGAAATGCCAGTGTTACGGTGTCTGGTGGCACTTCACCATATGCTTATCAATGGGTGGCACACACCAGTACAACAAATGAAGCGGATAGTTTAAATGAAGGATCATACACCGTTTGGGTGAAAGATAAAAATTCATGCAGCAGCTCTACAACGATTGTAGTGAACAGAGAAATGGCTCCATCAATTAGTATTACTTCTATTACGGATGTATCTTGTTATGGCGGTTCGGATGGCTCGGCTACTGCTGTGCTATCGGGAGGCAAAGGACCATTTAATTATTTGTGGTTGCCTTCCGGAGGAACAAATTTAACCGCGTCAAATTTAATAGCAGGTAGTTATACCATTTCTGTTACAGATGCAAATGGTTGCAAAGCAGCAGATACAACAGATCCTGCGATAAAAGAGCCTTTAGAGTTAGCATTAACAACAACTTCGGAATCTATAAAATGTTTTGGCAAGAAGGATGGAAGTGTTACTGTGTTAGCCGGCGGAGGAACTGCTCCATACAATTATAAATGGTTACCTGGTTTGCAAACAACACCTGCAATTACAAATGTATCACCCGGAACATATACGGTTGAAGTTATAGATGGTAAAAATTGTAAGCAATCTATTTCAGCAACTATTGTACAACCGGATACGCTTATTTCATCCATTACCAGTTTTGCAAATGTGAATTGCTTTGGTGAAACAAATGGATCGGCAACAGTGGGTGTAACAGGTGGAACATTAAATTATGATTATACCTGGGCACCATCCGGAGGTAACGGACCAACCATTATTGATCTTGCCGCAGGAACATATACGGTTACTATTGTTGATGCAAATTCATGTACAACCTCATCTGTTGCAACAATTACACAACCTGCAACAAAGGTTAATGCGACGGCAGTGTCTACAAATATTAATTGTTTCGGAGGTTCAAATGGTAGTGCCAACATAAGTGTAACGGGCGGAACAAAAGACTATACATTTAAATGGACACCCACTGGTGGAACCGATTCAACAGCAACGCAACTGAAAGCAAATAATTATTTTGTTCAAATAAAAGATGCAAAAGGATGCGAAACAAATATTTCTGTTCCGATTACTCAACCTGCTTTACTAAAAGGTAGTCTTATTATAACCGAACCTACTTGCGGTTTTGCGAATGGTTCAATTATATCCGAAGTGTCAGGTGGAACCCCTCCTTATAATTATTTATGGTCGCCTGATTCGTCAAAAATTTCTTCCGTATTGGGTTTAAGAGGTGGAACATTTAGTTTGGATGTGGTGGATCAAAAACGATGTGCCCTTAAATTGGATGCTACACTTGTAGATATCCCTTCTCCGGTTCTTGCAATAGCTGCCATTAAAGACGTTTCTTGCTTTGGAAAAAATGATGGAAATATTTCTTTGAACATTGATAAAGGAACAAAACCATTCAAAATTAATTGGTCACCGTATGGTGGTGATCAAACAGTAGCAGAAAATTTAGTGGCTGGTATTTATACCGCAACAGTTATAGATTCTCTTGGATGTGAAGCTTCTGTTTTAGGTGTTGTAAAAGAACCATCCCCACTGGATCTTAAATTGCTTTCATCAAGTAATGTGAAATGTTACAATGATCCAAATGGTGCTGCAACTGTTGAAGCTACCGGTGGAACAGCCGGTTATCTTTATTCCTGGTTGCCAATCAACACCAACTTACCTTCCAATACAAACCTTTCAGCAGGTACATATACTGTGAATGTAACTGACCAAAAAAGTTGTGCTGCATCGGTTTCTATTTTAATTGATCAACCACTTCCATTGGTAGCATCCATTATTAATGTAAAAAATAATAAATGTTTTAATGATACGCTAGGAAGTATTTCCATCAAAACAAATGGTGGCACAATACCTTACGCATATGAATGGAACACTTCACCCCTGCAATTTGGAGATGAAGCTAAAAATTTAAAAGCCGGTAAGTACCAGGTTACGATAACAGATATCAATGGTTGTAAAACCCAAAAAGATACCACCCTTACGCAACCAACACAAGTTGTTACAACAACTGTTTTAAATGATACTCTTTGCCCGGGTGAAGAGGCGACATTAAAAGCAACTGCAAAAGGTGGAGTTGGAAATTATTATTTCCTATGGAGTCCGACAGATTCAGTGAATTTCGGAACATTTAAAACAACACCAACTGCTACAACCACTTATACCGTTACAGCGTACGATTTAAATGGCTGTGCCGGAACTCCAGACAGTGCAAAAGCACTGATGTATTCGTTAACAGCAGACAATATTGATGTGCTTGCAAATTCTCCATTGTGCCCCGGACAAAGTACGCCTTTATCATTGAAAACAAATGGTATAACCGGTAAACTCAGCTATTTGTGGAATAACAATTTGGGTACATCGGCAGGGCCTTTTAAAATTACACTCTACCAACCAAATACATATGTTGTTCAGGTTACCAACCAATGCGGAACTTCTGTATCCGATTCAATCCGGATTTTAATTACGCCTCAACCTGTTTTGATAATGAAGAAGGATACAAACGAAATTTGTATGCCTGGTAGCATACATTTTCAAGATTCTTCCGTTGTAGGAAATAGTCAGGATCCAATCACAAGCTGGACCTGGAATTTTGGTGATGGCACAACTTCTTCTTTGCAAAATCCTGTGCATTATTATAAATCGGCGGGTCAGTTCCCTGTTACATTGGTTGTTAAAACAGGTGGAGGATGTACAAGTAATAGTTTAGGTACGCCTATTTTAGTAACTGTTCACCCGAAACCAAATGCTGATTTTTCTGTGAACAAAACAGTACTTGACTTGCCATATGATGAATTGAAATGTTTCAATCAATCAACGGGAGCCGTTTCATATAAATGGGATTTTGCTGATGAAACAACATCAACAGAAGAAAATCCTACTCATAAGTATACGCTACTGGATGAGTACAATATCCGGTTAATCGCTACAAGTAAATTTGGTTGTTTGGATACGGCATTCAAATCCGTTAGAACGGATGCTGATATAATTTTTCCAAGTGCATTTACACCAAATCCGCTTGGAAGTACCAACGGAAGCTATGATGTGAAAAGTTTATCAAATGATGTGTTTTTCCCATACACGTCTGGTGTAATAAGTTTTAAATTGCAGGTATTTGACAGATGGGGAGAGTTAATTTTTGAATCATTTAATGTTGATAAAGGTTGGGATGGATATTACAATGGTAAATTATGTGAACAAGGTGTTTACATTTGGAAAGCCGATGTAAAATTAAGCAACGGAAAAACATTTAATAAAACAGGTGATGTTACATTACTCCGGTAAAAAATGGAAATTCATAATTGGCTTTTTGTTTATAGCCAATTTTTCGATCGCCCAACTATCTTCCCTGCATGATCAACAATTGTGGATCAAGGCAGATGATCGGTTTGATTATGGTGATTATATGAATGCATTACAATTGTATACTCAATTAAATCATATTGATAGTACGAATGAAGAGATTATCTTTAAAATAGCAGTTTGCAATTTTAATATCCGGCCTTACCGCAAAAAATCAATAGTGTATTTCAATAAAATAAACACTTCGCATTTTCCTGAATCAAATTACTATCTGGGTAGGTTGTGTGCGCTCGACCGTCAGTACAACAAAGCAATCGAATATTTTACCGTGTACAAAAACTCCAAAAAGGAAATGGAGCACACTGTAAAAGAAATGCAGGATTTAATTGATAAATGTACCACAGCAATCGAGTTTGAAGCAAATAAAAAAGGGCCTTTGCATATTGAAAACCTGGGATCATCCATTAATACAAGTTATGCTGAATATGCACCGTTGATCGATGAAAATGAGGATCGTTTACTGTTTACTTCCAGAAGAGAAAATAGGATACATCTTAAGAAAGATCCACTCGGGCAATATTTTGAAGACATCTATGTCTCAAAAAAAAATGCAGATACATGGGGAATCCCACTATTATTGGATACAGTGATCAATACCTCTTTGCATGATGCTTGCACGGGCCTGTCTGCCGATGGAAAACGATTGCTTATATACAGAACAAGTCAGGATCTAAAAAGTGGAGATATTTATGAAAGCCTAATTGATGGCGAGAAATATTCAACACCTCAAATCATTACTACCAATGTAAATTCAAAAAAATACATTGAAACAAGTGCTTGCTTTTCACCCGATAACAATACCATCTTTTTTTCAAGTGACCGGCCCGGAGGTTATGGTGGAAAGGATATTTATTTTATGAAGAAACTTGCAAACGGAAAATGGGGTACACCTTTTAATCTGGGACCCATTATTAATACACCTTATAATGAAGATGCCCCCTTTGTTCATCCTTTAAATAATACACTCTTTTTCAGCTCAGAAGGACACAAAAACATGGGAGGCTTTGATATTTTTAAATCAAATTTTAGTGAGGAAGGAAATTTTACAGAACCGGAAAATTTAGGATGTCCGATTAATACAAGTGATGATGATATTTTCTTTGTATTAAATAAGTATGGCACAGCAGGTTATTTTTCATCCGAACGCGAAGGTGGATTTGGATCACAGGATATTTATAAAGCAACATTTGTTCCGGCGTTGCTGTTAAATGTTTATCATGCTACTGTTCTTGATAAAGATAATAATGTTGTTCCCAAAGCCGAATTAACACTAATTGACAAAACATCATCAAAAACAATCGGTGTATTTAATATGAATTCAACTACTGAAAAGATATTGATTATTTCTAACCCTGAAGAATATAAATTGCAAATCAGAGCACCCGGATTTGAAACATACATTAGCACCGTGAAATTTGGTGCAGAGATGGAATTAACGTATAAGTTGACGGAACAAAGTAGATGAAAAAATTATATATCTTTTTTATACTCATGAACTTAAGTGTTGCAATGAAATTGCGTGGACAAGACACGCATTTTACGCAATTCTATTCCTCTTCTTTGTATTTGAACCCTGCATTTGCAGGAGCCGAAGTTTGTGGCAGAATTTCAACTACCTATAGAAATCAATGGCCAGGAGTTGCAAAAGCCTATAGCTCCTACTTGATTTCGGGCGATCATTACATTCCTGATTATCACATCGGGATTGGGGTGTTGTTTGCAACAGATGCTGCAGGTAGCGGTAATTTGAAAACAACTACATTTGCTCCTTTATTTGCATACGAAGTAAAAATGACCAGATCATTGATTATGCGTTTTGGCGTGCAACCAGGCATTGGTGTTCACAGCATTAGTTTTAATAAATTGTTATTCGGAGATCAGATAGCGAGAGGAGGCGGTGTACCTACAATTGAAGATCAAACAAAGAGTAAAACATACTTTGATATTGGGGCAGGTACGTTAGCGTACACAAAAGATTTTTGGTTAGGAACTTCACTTTACCATATCAATAGACCAAATGAATCGCTTATTCCGGGTAATGAAAGTTTTCTGCCGATAAGGTATACTGTTCATGGTGGCTACAGCTATGTTATACATGAAGACGAAAAAGAAGAGTTCAAACAGAAATCAATTGCTGCTGCGTTTAATTACAGAGGACAAAGTGATTTTGATCAGCTGGATGTGGGTGCATACTATATGCAATACGTTTTTAATTTAGGGATTTGGTACAGAGGACTTCCATTTTTAAAATCATACAAACCCGGATATAGTAACAATGATGCATTGGCACTTATTGTTGGATTTAAAACAGAACGGTTGAACATTGGCTATAGCTATGATTTTACAATTTCTAAATTAGCCGGAGCAACAGCCGGTGCACATGAAGTGACACTCGCTTATCAATTGTGCAAGCTCACTAAGAAAAAGAAAAAGAGAATTGTTGTGCCTTGTCCGAAATTTTAGAGTGAGTATCACAACTTCCGTCGTGTTGGTTCGCTCTCGCTCTGAATTTAAAATGGGTATCCAATCGCAATATTCCAAACCAAATTATTTTTCCGCCAGCCCGGACTTCCAAACTGGATATCATCCGCAACCCATCTTTCATTACTTGGCAAGTATGGCTTTCGTAAAGGGATCCCCAAATCAAGTCGCAATACAAAAAAAGAAACATCAACACGAAGTCCTAATCCTGATCCGATTGCCAGCTGACGCATAAATTCAGTTGCTTTAAATTCACCACCCGGAAGCGCTTCATTTTTATTTACCAACCAAACATTTCCTGCATCCAGAAAAATTGCTCCCTTTAAAACACTTATTATCGTAAAACGATATTCAGCATTGCCTTCTAATTTAATATCTCCCGATTGATCTAAAAATACCTGAGTAGAAGAGCTGTCTGACCGTTTGTAAGAACCTGGGCCCACTGTCCTTGGTAAAAAAGCACGAATGCTGTTGGAACCCCCACTAAAAAATTGTTTGATATATGGCATGTTTGCAGAATTTCCATATGGTACACCAACACCGACGATTAAGCGTGTTGCGATTTTATTGTCTTTGTCCATCGTTAAGTAGTAACGTGTATCCGTTGTGATTTTTGAATATTGAGAGTATTCATAACCAAGTATTTTGAATGGAGGTTCCTTTTTTGTGAGCCAGTCTTGAATCAAATAAGCTTTGTTTCCTGAAAAATCAAGTACCAGATTAAAATAGTATTGATTTCTTTTTTGTTCCCCAATGACGGAATTGTATGTATACGAAATTTTTGACCCGACAATGAATTGCTGTTCGAAACTCTTTCTTAAAAAAGTGTTTTGCTGCAATAGCTTTTCAAATGCATCTGTCGTTTTCAATAACTTGGAAAAGTTGATTGAAATAGGGGCATATTGAAATTCTTGCTGAGCTGTTCGCTTCCATGCATAGCCGTAAGCAAAACTCATGGAACTCATATCAAAATATTCTGCACGATGTAAGGTTCGAAAACCTAAGTCAAACTTTGTTTTTGGAACAAACTGACTGGATCTGTTTCTGATATTTATGAGAGAAATAAATTTGGGAACAAATAGTTGTGTGTTAACACCAAACTCAAATGAGTTCAATCCCTTTTTGGGCCCTGTTAATTGAGTTTCATAGCTACCATCAATATTAAAAATAAATAGTTCGGCTCCTTTCAAAAGATTCCGGTTTTTATAGCTTAAGGTCAAAGCCGGTCCTGTAAAGTTGTTCGATTTGGTAATGGTTTCAATTTGTACCTGTAATGATTTTTTTTGCATGGGTGTTAAATAGATCCAAACATTCAATATACCTTTTTGATTTAAAATAGTATCAACGAATTTTATATTGGCAAATTTAAACACGCCCATTCCCATTAATCTGCTGATCGTTAAGTTATGATTGGTTCTGCTGTATTCATCTCCAGGTTTTAAAAAAACAGATCTTAAAATGGTGCTTGCATGAAATGCGCTATCGGTATTGATATAATGATAACCATCGATCTTAATTGTGTCAGCAGTTTTAATTGCTATGCTATCATTATTGAGCGAGAAAGAAGGGTGAATATAAATTTGATTCAGTTGATAAGCTACCTTTGCTTTTTGAGGAGCATCTTTTTTTACAATCAACTCCAGTTGAATAGTTTTTTCCAAAGAATTACTGTCTGCTTTAAAAAGCAAATAATCAGGTGTAAAAAAGTAATATCCTTTGTTTTTTAATTCCCGGTCTATCCGTGCTCGTTCATTTTTGATAATATCCAGGTTATATATCATCCCTGTTTTTAACAGCGATTTTTCTTCTGCTGATTTTATTTTAATGCTGAGACTATCCGTTAGTTCAGGGAATTTAATTTTTGAAACGGTATACGGTCGATTAACAATTGCAGTGTAGATAATTGTTGCTTTTCGTTTTGAAGTTTCTATTCTATATTTTACCTGTGAATCAAAGTACCCCAGGCTATTTAACCGGCTAACCATAAGGTTGGCATTTTCTCCCGGATGCTCATCGCTAAGTAATACGGGGGCCTCTCCCCATTTTTTCTTGAGCCATTGTTTAAGTTTACTATTGGGCGAAGCTGTGGCAATATTATAAAACCAGAGTTTTGGTCTTGCCCACAAAATCCGCTCATTTGGTTTTGGACGTGCTAGTTTGCTAAGTTCAGTTTTTAACTCACTTTTATTTTTAATATCTTCATTCGATTCGAATTGTATGGAACTGCCTACATATAAGTCTTCACCTGGTGGTAAATATTTTACAGTTTTACATCCGCTAACAGTAAAAATAATCACAGCGATAATCACCTTAAAAAAATTCTTTTTTAGGAATAATGAAATGTGTTGTATGAGGATCTTCAAGTTCATAGCAGATTACTCCGAAATTTTCTTTTTGGGTTTTGATTTTGAAAACAACTCTTTTAGCTTGTTGTAGTTTCTTCTGTAAATAATACCAAATCCGGTTTTTATAAGCTCTCCTTCAATTGGGTTTTCATACTCATTTTTCCGGTATCCTTTTAACCTGAATCGCCCGTCTTCTGTAAGTTTGTATTCCAGACTAATATTTCCGGCTACATCGCTTGCGTTATTTTGTTTTGCTTTTTCACCTTCAATATCAATATTTCCACCAACCTGTACAGTTATTTTATCATTCAATAACGTTTTGGATACACCTACTTCCAGCTGCGTTCTACCTTCCTGTTGTCCGCTTGAATAATCTTCGTAAGAGTTTACACCAAGATTTAAATCTACCCCCTTTACATATTTTGA
>DAORKB010000005.1:0-12193 GCA_035439365.1 Bacteroidia bacterium | reverse complement strand
GGTTCTGTATTTATTTCTTTCGAGTTGATCAGCTCCTGTTAACTGCCCTTCTACTAAGTCAACAGGAGAGGCTTTTATTTTATAAATGGCATTGATGTCAACATACGGATCGGTAACATCTCCTGACCAGGTAACTGAGCTTCCTTTTGCAATACTGAAATTTTTCTTGATCAGATCATTAATTGTTAAATGATAGCCACCATCATTGATCCTGTATTTACCGATCAAACTGATTTGTCCACCTTCGTCCAGCGTAAGATCCAATTGCCCACTTCCTTTAATATATAATGAATCACCGGATGATCGGTCAACCAACATTTTTAACTCAGCATCTTTATCAAAATTGATCGTGGTCTTTAAATTTATTCCTTTTGTTGTTGTGATCTCCTCCTGTGCTTTTTTCCTTGTCATAATATTTCGTTGTGTTTCCAGGGTGTCAATAAATTCAACAATGCCTTTGTGATCATTTTGAGAAGCCATATTTTCCGGTTTAACATAGGTAATAACGGTGCCCTTTTTTAACCCTATTTTTCCATTAATAACTGGATGGTTGCTATTTCCTTTCAAGAAAAGATCGCTGTCAAGATAGATCTTACCAAAGTATAGATCGTTGTCTTTTTCAGTCGTGTTGAGCGCAAGGAAATTTTTTGTTTCTAAATGAAGATCAAAAGGGATGGTTTTAAAATCCTGAATGTTTGCGTACCCGTCAATTGTAGCTTTGTTATCAAGACTATCAACCAGGGTAAACGAATTGAACTTCACTTTTTTTGAGTCAAACGTTATCGTTTCATTTTCTACACGTAAATATGAATCAAGGAAACTTGGACGAAACGCGCAGGATGTTAAATGGAATGCCCCTTCAATAGTTGGGTTCGCTGTATTTCCGGAGACAGCTACTTTACCTTTTACAACACCCGACATTTGCTTAACTTGTCCAAAAGTGTAAGGTTCAATGGTTTTTAGATTTAGTTGTTCAACAACAAGTGATAAATTCAGAGAAGGTGTTTGCGTTTCAGTACTATAAAATCCATCTACATGAATAGTGTTATCATACCCGCTAAGATTTAGTTTTAAGTCAAACTTTTTTGGGTTTGTGGTGTTGCTTGCAATGAGGTGCACATTCCCAGTAGGGATACCTTTAAAGGTCAACTCCTTTAATTGAAGATCAGAAGTGAAGCTGGTAGACGGATTACCTTGTTTTAAAATCACGGATCCATTAAGCGTTCCTCTTGCCAGTTCTTCTTTGTTTTCAATCAGTTTTGAAAACGTTTCAAGTTGAAAAGATTTGAAATCCACCTTTAACGGTGATTGTGCAATTTTTTCGGTGCTGTTTATAGAAATTGATTGCGTGCTGTCTCTTAAAATAAAATCAGTAGCAATTATTCCATCTTTGTTGAATATTAAACTGTTGTTAGTGTCAACCGTCCAGTTGTTTGTGTTTAGAATGAGTGTAGAATCTAATTTCAAATCAAAAGATTTGTTTTCACTTTTTAAATGTCCGGCTAGTGATAAAATTTTTGTGCTGTCGTCCTTAGCGGTTTGGATCGCAAAATGAAGCTGATTGTGCTCAAGTGTGGTACCAATCGCAATATTTTCAAGTTTGAGGGTTGGGTTTGAGATTTCAGAAGCAGTTAGTTTCCCATTTAATGACTGATCTGTTGAGTGCGCAGCGATGTTTAATGTATCAATTATTATTTTCGAGTAAATGAGTTGTGGTAGATCCATGTTAAAATCAAATGAACTGGATTCACTATCGTACGCCCCTTTCATAGAGAACGGGGTTAGTTTTTCCAGTTCAGGAATTAACCCTTCTGTAAAAATGGTTGGGTCGGTTACAGCCAAGTCAAATTGAAATTGTTGCGGTTTTAGTTTCTGAACACTATCCTTTTGTTGTAAATCAAAGTAGTTTCCAAAATGTTTTTTTAAACTGGCCGGAAGTTGACGAAGTGTAATGTTGCCTGTTAAATTGGCATTCATCATTGTTGAAGTTATGGAAATAGCAGCATTGTTATCAGTATATGCAGAGGTCAACAAAAGCGAATCGATGGGATATTTGATTTCGTCTTTTATAAGAAGCGTGTTTTTTAACACGGCCGATCCCGTTATGTTTTCTGTATTTTGTTTTTTCAGGTCGCTATGTAGGAACGTACTAACGCGAATATTTTCGTCCGATAAATGCAAAGCTTTCAAATCGGCCCCGATTAAATTAAAATTGAAATTATAAACTGTATGTGAACTGTCTAAATCAATAAGTCCTGCATAACTAAATGCAATATTAGTATCCGCAATGTTCATTTTTCCATCAAATGATTTTTTATCTACAGTGCCTTCAAGTTTTAGATTTTTGTAGGTGTATTTTTTTAAAACCACCTCGTTAACCTCGGTTGTTACTTCACTATGTATTGTACCAATGGATAACCCTTTTCCTTTTGCTGTTGTGTGCATTGTTAACGGGCCTAACAAAGCGGTATCTTTCAATAATTTTCCAAGATCAAAATTAGTAATGGTTAATTGAGCATCAAATGTTGTGTCATTAGAAGCAGCTGGGGTATCCATTTTTACTGTCGCACTTGCATCACCTAAGCTGGTTTGTAAGGCTACATCCGTATTGAAGTTTGAAGTGTATCCTTTAAATTTTCCATGAATATGAATAGTTGACGGAATGGAAATGTTGCTGGGAAGTATGGCAGAGTTCACAATATTTTCAATATCACTTTTACCGGTTTCAAACTTATCCAGTTCAATATCCGCATACATGGATTTGGGACGTGTTACATTCTTGATCGTTCCTTTTAAATCAACCAGCGTATTTTCAAGTGTTTTTACATTTAAGCGATCAACTATTAAATCATCTACGCGTCCGTTAATTTTACAATCCAAATGAATGCGTGTGCTTTCGTTTATATTTAAATTGGGATTGTTAAACACATCTGGTTTGAATAACGTTATGTCTTTTAAAGAAATGGTGGTGTTTTGTAAATTGATAGTAGGTTGAAGGTTTCCAATAGAATCTTTTAAAGCATTTAAGGAGGAGAAACGAATGCCAATATAATCACCAATTCTACTATTGTTAGTTTCTATATTTAGTTTTGCCAGCTCTATTTGTGTTTTTGTATACGTTAAGTGTGTTTTAAATTGTTTTAATACAAAACCTTTCTGCTCTTGTAAATTAAAATCATTTAGTATCAATGAAATCTTTTCTGGAGCTATGGAAATATCTTTTCCATTCAAACTAATTTTTTGAAAGGATAGATGGCTGAAATCCATTCCGCTACTTGCAGCTTCCTTGTTTTGATCATCGTAAGCAAATGCATTATTTTTCAGATCCAGTTGTTTTAAAGAAATGATCCAGTTGGAGGAGGCTGTAGTATCTTTGGAAAGAGCAGCAGTGTCTATGCGAATGGATTTATTTATTCTATACAGAATAGAAGATTGGCTAAGTGATAGTTGATCGAGTTGTAATTTTTGTTTTGCAATATCAATAAGGTCTGTTTTTAAAGATAAATTACCAATAATGGCGCGTATATCCTGTAAGTTCTTTCCATCCGTATAGGTTGCATTTACATGATCGAGCTCTAAACTAGTTAAGCCAATATTGAAATCAAAAGGTTTTGAAGCGGTTGTATCCTTTCGGAGAGGTACCTGCTGTGAAATAAATAAAACCGAATTTTGTAGTTTCACTAGTTTAACTTGAATATTTTTTTTGTTCAAGTCAAATGTATTAAAGCTTGTGGCAAGGTTACCCAACTTTACATCTGCATTGGTTCCGGTAAGTGTATCGTGATAAGTTAAATAGATATCTGTTAAATCAATATTTTTTATTGAAAACTCAAAAGATTTGCCGGCTGTTGAATCGTCTGATACCGAATCAGTTTTTTTTGAAGCAAAGGCTGCCGGAATAAAGCTATAATTGAAAAGTGTATCGGGGAATTCACGATATACATGAATGGTGGCGTTTGAAAGTGTAACGTCTTTTAATTCCAGTTTTTTCGAAAGTAAATCCCATAAATTAAGATTTAATCGAATGCTGTGTGCATAAAGCAATGTGTCTTTATGAAGGTCTTCTACATATAAATCGGTTAAAGAAATATCCTTTGGAAAAGCAATTGAAATTCGTCCGAGTGAAACATGGCTTTTCGTTTTCTGAGAAACATAGCTCGTTACTTTGTCTGCAAGATAATTTTGAGTAGATGGCAATTGAAGCGTGACTAGCAAGATAACAACAAGTCCCAAAACTCCAAGAATTAGCCATAGGAGTGATTTTAAGATCAATTTGGGGATTTTTTTACCTGTCGTGCGTTGCATATACGTCCTCTAAATGCCAATAAAACCGGCAAACCTAATGAATAAAGTGATTCAGCTTAAAAAAAGCAGAAATCAGACCATTATCAGGATAAGAATGATACGTCTTTTTCTCAGTCGACTACATGCATAATCTGCATACTCAATGCAAAATCTTTGATCAAACGGTTAAATTCATCAGGCTGTTCAAGATTCGGTAAGTGGCCGGCTTTATCAATCAATTGAAGAATGGACCTTGGAATCTGTTGATGCATAAAACTGGATTGTTGAAAAGGAATCGATTTGTCTTCTTTTCCGCTTATAACAAGTGTTGGAATAATAATTTTTTCGAGAGTGTAACACATTTCTTCACGATTGGCCAATGCATGTAAGGTATCTGTTATAATTGTTGGTTGTGTTGTCAACATTACTTTTCGAATAGCTGCAATGGCCTCAGGTTTTGTTGTAAAGGATTCACTGTAAAATAAATTCTGAATCATATTTTCCGTGTATTCTGATAATCCACCTGATGCAACTAACTGAATATTCTTTTGGCGCTTTTCTTTTGCTTCGGCACTATCGGCAATGCATTGCGTATCGCTCAAAATAATTGCAGCGAAGCGATCAGGATATCGGTTCAAAGCATTCAACAAAATATATCCTCCCATTGAAAGTCCACAAATTACAGCTTTCGGCACTTGAAGTGCGTCCATGAATTTGATAAGGTCATCAGCTAATAATGAAATACTAATCTTTTCTTCTCCTGGTGTGGATTTACCAAACCCCCGGATATCGTATGTAATGACTCGTGTGTATTGTGACAAATAGTTTTGTTGCAATTTCCAGGATGATTTATCAAATGGAAATCCATGAATAAAGATGATGGGTAGTTTTCCTTCTCCCAAATCATCATAATTAAGTGTAATATCATTAACCTTAATTTGTATATCGGTGCCTTTTTGATACATAGCTGGTAAATATTAAGTTGGTATTTAATGGAGATGGACAAACTTGCCCGGTCAGGTTCCATCAATAATCCGACCGGGGTAAAGCGTTAATATAAATCCATCTTTATTATTTTCTTTTTCAATAGATAACCATTGGTTTGAATCGTAAAGAAATAAATTCCATTCGGTAAATGAGTTGTCTGCAATGTAATTATTTGCTCACCTTGTCCGAATTTGTCTTCATGGGATAATACTTCCTGCTCCGTTGTATATTCTGATTTGAGCAGTCCGGGTCAATTACTATGGTTCATTGAGTGCTCCGGTCGTACCTGTGAAAAACCGATTCCTTGAAAAATGAATGATCCCAAAACGATCAGGAATAATTTTGATTTAAAAAGTAGTAAAGTGTTTTTCATAAGCGTTGAAAAATTAGGATGAATGAAAATAGAAGGGATGCAGCAACCGCAGTAAAAATACAAAAAAGATGGCCGTAATTCTTCATAATCACCTGAATCCATGAAAAACATAAATGAAATAAAGAAGATTACAGGAATAGTTGAATAATTTCGCCCAACAATTCCGGTATAGCTGCTAAATAAACTTTTGATTACCTTTGGCACCTAAATTTAATTTAACACACTATGAGCTTAGAAGAAAAAATAAATTCCGATATTAAAGCAGCAATGCTTGCAAAAGAAGCATCAAAATTAGAAGCATTGCGCGCAGTTAAATCTGCAATTCTTTTATTGAAAACATCACCGGAAGGGTATACTCCTGAAACAGAGTTAAAGGCACTGCAAAAAATGGTGAAACAACGCAAAGAAACCGCTGACATTTATAAAACTCAAAATCGTGCGGATTTGGCGGACGCTGAATTATTACAAGCAAATGTTATTGAAGCTTATCTTCCAAAACAAATGGATGAAGCAGAGATCAAAACAGAAATCGCAAAAATTATTGCTTCTGTTGGTGCTTCTTCCCCTGCTGATATGGGCAAAGTGATGGGTGTTGCATCAAAGCAATTGGCTGGTAAAGCAGATGGAAAATTAATTTCTACAATTGTAAAAGAATTGTTGAGTAAGTAAACTAAGATCGATTAAACTTAAATACTAGATAATGCATGTGTCGTGTCAGTTCGAGCGGTCCCGATAGCTATCGGGACGAGAACTATGGGTGGCTTTAGATGGGAACCTCAAAGGTTTTAAGAACCTTTGAGGTTTTATTAAATCGGTCCAGTATCTCAACCCTACAGTGGTATCTGTAAACCCAGAACTAGTATATTTTCAAAGGCCCAAAAATAATGTTGTGCTTTTCCTTTGCCAATCACTAGCACATCTGTATAGTGTACAAAGGCACCTTTTCCTGTATATTCAAGATAAATATGTTTGAATGCTTCATAACGGAAACCTGTTTCAAGGCCCGCACACCAGCCGGCAACATGAAAACGATTATCCAGTTCCTGTCCAAATAGAACAACATAAGTTTTGGGTATTACAATTCCTGCTCCTGGCTTAGCAATAGCAAACAACTGGTGCTTTTCATTTTTTGTGTGCCATAAACGTTCACGTGCCATGAAATTTAGCATTAAAAAATTTGCACCATTGGTATGTTCAAAATGTAAAAAAGTTTTTGGATCAATGAGTGTGTCCTTATCAATATATTGCCCATGTATAGAGCCTTTTACGCGTAATGTCTGATAATCTTCAACAACATATTTTGCGTGATCAAAATTGATTTCGACACCAAAATTATGTTTGTCATTAAAAAAGTATCCGATCCGATAAACATACTGTGGAATAGTAGCGGGAGTAGTTAAAATTTTTTTGAACCCGGGTCGATCTTTTGCCTTTGCTCCATAAACAGTAAAATTATAATCGTCTTTTACGTGTGTGTAGGTGTTGTACTCATCCGAATTGTTTTTGAAATGAAGATCGCTTTTTGAAAACCAATCTTTATTATAACCCCAGCCGGCATAAAATGTTCCTTTCTTTTTTTTTGTTACGGGAGGTGTTTCCGTTTCCTGACTTTTTAATGCGGTGTGAAAACAAAATAAAAATAGAAGAGCGATGCTGATTTTTTTCATGTAGATACTGAACAACTAATTTATTGATCATCAAAGGTAAATAAAATAGTAACACTTGATTCAAAGGACAAGACCTATGTGTCCCTTTGTACCTATGCGGTTTAATTGTTTAACTACATAGGTACATAGGGTCACATAGATTTTTAAGATGTACTGGTAATGTAAAAAAGCCTCTTGAACAAACTAGATCAAGAGGCTTTTTGTTATATTATATTGAAATAAGCTTACATCATTCCACCCATTCCGCCACCCATACCTGGATGACCCATTGGTGCAGCAGCAGCTTCTTCTTTTTGTTCAGCTAAAACACACTCTGTTGTTAATAGCATGGAAGCAATCGAAGCAGCATTTTCCAATGCAATACGCGAAACTTTAGTTGGATCAATAACGCCGGCTGCATAAAGATTTTCAAATTTATCAGTACGTGCATTGTAACCAAAATCATTTTTACCTTCACGTACTTTTTGAACGATCACAGCACCTTCACCACCTGCATTTGCAACGATCTGACGAAGTGGTTCTTCAATCGCACGGATAACAATAGCAATTCCTGTTGTCTCATCTTCATTCAGGCCTTTTAGTTTTTCCAAACCATCAATAGCTCTGATGTAAGCAACTCCACCACCTGGTACAATTCCTTCTTCAACAGCAGCACGTGTAGCAGCTAATGCATCATCAACACGGTCTTTTTTCTCTTTCATTTCAACTTCCGTAGCAGCTCCTACATATAATACAGCAACACCACCAGCTAATTTAGCCAAACGCTCCTGTAATTTTTCTTTATCATAATCGGAAGTTGTTGTTTCAACCTGAGATTTGATTTGATTTACACGTGCCGTGATGTCTGCTTTTTTTCCTTTTCCACCAACTATTGTGGTGTTATCTTTATCGATAGAAATTTTTTCAGCTGTTCCTAAGAAAGATAAATCAGCATTTTCTAATTTGTAACCTCTTTCTTCTGAGATCAAAGTACTGCCTGTAAGGATAGCAATATCTTCTAACATTGCTTTTCTTCTGTCACCAAAACCTGGAGCCTTTACAGCAGCAATTTTTAACGAGCCACGGATTTTATTTACTACCAATGTCGAAAGTGCTTCACTGTCCACATCTTCAGCAATAATTAAAATTGGTTTACCAGTTTGAACAGCTTTTTCAAGTACAGGTAACAATTCTTTCATGTTAGAAATTTTCTTATCAGTGATTAAGATAAGTGGAGAATCCAACACTGCTTGCATTTTGTCGACATCTGTTACAAAATATGCAGAGATATAACCTCTGTCAAATTGCATCCCTTCCACAACTTCAACAGTTGTTTCTGTTCCTTTTGCTTCTTCAACAGTGATAACACCTTCTTTTTTTACACGTTTCATCGCTTCTGCAATTAGTTTTCCAATTGCATTGTCGTTGTTCGCAGAAATGGTAGCAACCTGTTCAATCTTTTTATTGTCATCACCAACCTTTTGCGATTGCTTGTTTAAGTTTTCCACAACAGCAGCTACAGCTTTATCAATACCGCGTTTCAAATCCATTGGATTTGCACCAGCAGCAACGTTTTTCAAACCTGCTGTTACAATTGCTTGTGCAAGAACTGTTGCCGTTGTTGTTCCATCACCTGCAGCATCTGCAGTTTTAGAAGCAACTTCTTTTAACATTTGAGCTCCCATATTTTCTACAGGATCTTTCAATTCAATTTCTTTTGCTACCGTAACACCGTCCTTTGTAACGCTTGGGGCACCAAATTTTTTATCAATAATCACATTACGACCTTTTGGTCCTAGTGTTACTTTTACCGCGTTTGCTAAAGCGTCAACACCTTTTTTCAGTTTGTCACGCGCATCAACATTAAATAATATATCTTTTGCCATCTTTTGTGGGATAAATAATAGTTAGTAAAATTAAATTGGTAATTATATAATCGCGAAAATATCGCTTTCTCTCATGATTAAATAGTCTTTTCCTTCAACTTGAACCTCTGTACCAGCATATTTACCATACAATACAATATCGCCAACTTTTACAGTCATAGGCTCATCTTTTTTACCAGTTCCTACGGCAAGCACTTTTCCTCTTTGCGGCTTTTCCTTAGCAGTATCTGGGATAATGATACCACCTGCTGTTCTTTCTTCAGCAGGAGCCGACTCTACAATTACGCGGTCTGCTAATGGTTGAATGTTTACTTTACTTGATTTTGTCATTTTATGATTTATTTAAAAGTTTAACTTAAAAATTGAAAGTTATTTTAGTCGTTCCCGCCTGTCAGATATTATACCAAAGCCACTGATTCTGTTTATTGTAGACATTTTAACAGGTGTTCTATCAGGATCAAAAAAAATGTCAGAATGTTTGTGACATGCTGACATTTTTTTTGATTAAAAATTGGTTTATTTTTTCTCTGGAGCCGGTTGAGCTGGCGCTGCAGGAGCATTATTCACAGGAACACCACCCGCAGGTGCATCACCGCTCAATGATTTTGATATCGAAGAAGAATTAGTTGTTGTTCCACCTGAAGGTGTTGTATAGGCTGCAGAAATTAAACAAAGTGTCAATAAAGAAATAGCCAGTGTCCAGGTCGCTTTCTCTAAAAAATCAGCAGTCTTGCGAACACCCATTACTTGATTAGAGGATGAAAATGAAGATGCTAATCCTCCGCCTTTTGAGTTTTGTACCAATACAACAAGTATCAAGAGTAAACAAACAAGTAAAATGAGGATTGAAATAATAGTAGCCATTGTATTTGAAATTATTTTTGTTGATTAATCAGTTTTCGTAAATTTTTAATTTGGAGTGCAAAGTAAAGTCTTTTTTCTGGATATTTCAAACGTAAATTTTCATAAGCATGCAAAGCTTTTAAATAATTACCCTGCAATACATATATTTTTGCCAGGGTTTCACTCACAAAAGTAATATCATCAGCCACGCTTTGCTTAGCCATGTTGACCGGGCTGTAGAATTCGGCTTTCGGACGGTTAATTTTAGGCTCATCCTTGATAAATTTATCAATTAAGTCCGAATGGCTATTTTTTACAGTATCATCAGGTGCTGTTTCGCCCGTATCAGCTGGCAAATCGCCTGCATGCTTCAACCAATCCGAAAAAGAGTGAGGAATTGAATTGTCAAATTCCGGTGAACCCGTATTTTCCTCCACAGCTAGTGGGTTATTCAAAACAAAATTCGATTCAACGGTTTCAATAGGAACCGCTTCTTTTTCTTCAACTGGTGACTGCTCCACCTGTTGCTCCGTTAACTCCGTTTGAAGGATATTTATTTCAACCAGGGTATTTGCTGCCTCTGTCAAATAATCGTTCTCCAGCTCTTCAATATCGGAAGAAGCATGTGAATAAATGATCGCTTCATTTGCTGGTTGTGGTTCTGAAGCAGCTCCCACAATATCAGCAGGCTTTTCTACTTGCTCTTCCTTTTCAGTAACTGTTGATGTAACAGTTTCTACAAGTGTTGATGAAGGAGTTAACGTATTGATAACCTCAGTAACTGCAATTTTTTCAGGTTTTTCAACGGGTTCAACAAATTCTGCAACGAGTTCTGCCGCTTTTAATTCTTCCGGTATTATTAAATCGTTAATAATGTTTTCGGTTTTAACCGTCGTCTCAATAATTTCTGAAACACCGGCTTTTTCTTCACGCTCAATGTACGGTTTAGTAATAAATTGATGCAGTACCTTTCTGTCGGTAGCGTAAGCTGCAGTTATTTTCAGTTGATTATTATAATCAATGCTGTTTTGGTTGTGTAAGCTTTTAGCCAGTAGCAAATGTGCTGTCTGAAAGTAAGGGAAATTTTTTAATAATCCGGTCAACAAACGACTATCCTCACCAGAAAGTTTTTCAGGATGATCAAGGTAGGATATGAATTGTACGCGATTTAGCATCACCAATTATTTAAAGCCTTATTGAAGATATCCTGAACGAGTTTAGCATTGATTTTTTCAATTAACACGTTTTCAACCGTTGTTAAATTATCCGCCGTATTATAATCCTCGAATTGAGAAAATGCACTTTCGAAATTTTTCTTTTCATCAAATGAACAAGTATACTTTACCTGAACTGTAATTGTAAGCCTGTTTTTTGCAGCAGCGTCAGTACTTTGAACGGCTATGGGTGTTGAAGAATAATTAATAATAGATCCCTCAAATGCAAGATCACCATCTCTTGATATGAGTGCCAACCGGCTTTGAGAACTTAGTTTTGTACGCAATGCCTCTGTAAACGATTGACTCAAGGTAGGTGGTGCAAGTGATGCGTTGTTTTGAAAAAGTATAACAGAAACAGTTTTTGCTTCAGGTGGAATACTTGCGCCACTCAAGGAATAACTAACCCGGCAAGCCATAAAAAAAATACTTACACAACACAACAACAATAAGCAGTGTTTTGATTTTAAATAAAAATTAGATGTGTTGGACAATTTCACTTTCGGATCAATTATATTCTTTGTTAGTTTACTGCGTAGCCATAGCTTTCCTGTATGAGGCGAAGCTTCAGCTTAGACCTACTTTTGTGTAGGTCTAAGCTTTTGCGTGGGTTTATTTAATATTATATTCGTTAATCTTCCTATACAAAGTACGCTCAGATATACCCAATTCTTTCGCCGCATTTTTGCGTTTACCTTTGTGCTTTGTCAACGCTTTTTTAATCATGTCCTCTTCTATTTCATGCAATGACAAATTTTCTTCAACTACTGCAACAGGAATTTGCTCAGATTGTTTTAGTACCGGAACCGTTGTTTGATTGTATCCAAGCTGAATAGGTGTTTCAGGAGTACCAACTTCCTGGTATAATTTTTTTATCAGCGATTCATTTTCCGGATGAAAATCCTGATTTAACTGATTGTCATTTTCAATTAAATCAACAACAATTTTTTTAAGATCTAC
>DAORKB010000004.1:0-41090 GCA_035439365.1 Bacteroidia bacterium | reverse complement strand
AAACAGCAAAAATGGCTTTTTATGATTTACCGAAACAAGAACGTGTTGCAGTGGTTGAAACCATTCAAAAAAAGCTGTTGTCAGAGCTTAAAGCAGGAGTAGAAAAGCAAACACGCCTTTATTTTTCAGATGAGGATACATACATCCGTAAGTCGGCTTACCTTTCTTTGGGTAGAATTTATTTTGCTCATGCAGAACATCAGGAAAAAATCATTCGGTTGTTACATCATTTGCTAACCGCCGATGATTTTAAAATACGACAAACAGTTATTAATAGTGCAGGAGAAATTGGAAAGAAATATTTTGAAATTGTTAAACCTGTTTTTGATATTAGTTTATTTGACAAACATCACGCTCCCAGAAATGCAGTTATCGGTTCAATAAAAAAAATGGGAGCTGTAAACCCATTACCTGTTTTAAAATGGGCCCAACAATATCTCCATCACTCCAATCCGGAAATCAGAAGAGAAATTTGTCATGGTATTGAGCTAAGGGGAAGAACACATCCGGAAGACATTTTACCGTTGTTACAGGAATTGCAATTCGATACAAAGGCACGTGTACGAAATAATCTTGTACATGTAATTGGGCAAATCGCTTATAAAAAAGGGTGTTTACAAACCGTTATTACACATTTAAAAAAATGGGAAAATCAGGAACTTGTTCAAGATGCATTAGCAGAAATTATTGATGTACATGAACGCTACAAGGATTTTTCTTTTTTAACACAAGCTCAGGCCCAACACTATATATCCTTGCATTTTTAGCATCATCACCAATAGAATAAATACTTTTAAGACATTAACGAAAATTGTGAATTGTGGCTTTTTTAGGTTATAAAACATTTTTTTTGTTAGCTGTTTATATGTACTTTTGAGCTTACCTCAGTAAATTTATCTTTATCCTATGCACGATTCATCTACATTAGAAAATAAACTCGCTGATAAAGAAAAACAGTTACAGGAGATGAAATCCAAACTTGAAAAAGTGACAGATTTCATTGAAAATGCAACTGTTCCATTGCATTGGGTTAATGATAAAGGGATTATCATTTGGGCTAACCAGGCAGAACTCAATTTATTAGGCTACACGTCTGAAGAATATATTGGCCAGTCGATCGTGCAATTTCACAAAGATAAAAAAGGGATAAAGGATCTGTTGGCGCGGTTGAGGAATAATGAGATCATCCAAAACCACATTGCCCAACTTATTACCAAAGATGGCAGATTAAAAGATGTTTTAATCAGTTCAAGCAGCTTGTTCCAAAATGGGGAATTTATTCATACCCGTTGTTTTACGAGAGATGTTTCAGATATCAAAAGAGAGGAAGAACAAAAAACGCTTGAACGTCTTAGTGCAAGAAAAAGCATTGAGGAATCGGAAGTTCGCTCGCGTTTAGCAATTGAAGCTGCTGAAATGGGGGCGTTTGATTGGGATATAGCGAATCAGCTTTTTTTTAGTTCACAGCGATTAATTGAAATTTTTGGATTTAAAGACCCTGCTACCACACATAAGGATTTGATCAATTCGCTTCATCCTGATGATAGGCCCTTACATGATAAGGCCGTTAATGATTCCTTTTTAAAAGGATCATTAGTATATGAGGCACGTGTCATTTGGCCTGACACATCAATTCACTGGGTTCGTGTATATGGAAAAGCTACATACGATGAAAAAGGATTACCTCAACGCATGTTTGGTATTGTTACGGATATAACCGAACAAAAAGAAGCAGAGCTTATTTTAAAAGAGGATGCACGGAAAATCAGAGTTATTCTGGAGTCTCTTCCACAAATGGCCTGGACAGCGTATCCAAATGGTATTGTCAATTATTTTAGTGAAAATTGGTACGAGTTTACCGGCCAGGACCCTGAACAGGAACTGATGACCAGTTGGAATGCGGTATGGCACCCCGATTTAGCTGCACATGCAAAAGAAAAATGGAAGGAAGCAGTTGCAACGGGCACTCCATATGAAGTAGAAAATTTAGCCAAACGGTCATCAGATGGAACATATCGTTGGATGTCTGTTAAAGCTGTCCCTTTGAAGAATTCGGAAGGTGATATTTTAATGTGGGTAGGCTCCATTACAGATATACACGAACAAAAAACATTTGCAGAAAAACTGGAACAAAAAATAACGGAGCGTACCAAACAGTTAAAGCGGTCACAAATGGACATGGCCGAATTAAACAATGTGCTTGCCGAGAAAAATTTTGAGCTGGAGAAACAAAATTCAGAGCTTACTTCCTTCACCTATATTGCCAGTCACGATTTACAGGAACCGATTCGAAAAATACATACATTCAGTCAGTTAATTTTAGAAAGGGATCAGGAGTTACTATCTAAAATGGCCACCGATTATCTGAACAGGATCACTTCTGCCAGTATCCGAATGAAGCAATTGGTAGAGGCCTTTTTGAATTATTCACGTATTGGAAATGCAAGTGTAACACTTGAGCCAACGGATTTGAATGTTATTTTACAAGATGTCATAAAAAACCTTGCAGAATCCATACAGGAAAAACAAGCTATCATTGAAATTGATAATCTTCCCGTAATTCATGGCTCCACGATCCAGCTTCAGCAACTATTTATTAATCTGATAGGGAACGCTATTAAATATTCAAAACCAACTGTTCAACCTGTTGTTAAAGTGCTGGCACACAAGGTTTCTGAAAAAGATATTGGAATTACAGGTGGCGAGACAACTGATTTTTGGAATATCCGTATACAGGATAATGGAATCGGTTTTGACCAGGAACATGCTGCTAAAATTTTTGAAGTGTTTCAACGTTTACATAACAAAAATGAATATGCTGGTACCGGGATCGGGCTCTCTATCTGCAAAAAAATTGTATTGGCTCATAAAGGGTTTATTGCAGCTACAGGAGAACCGGGTGTAGGTTCCACATTTATGATTTATTTTCCTGTAAAAGTTTAATAAAATACATCCCCATATGACTTATACTTCCTTACTACTTGTTGATGATGACCCTGATGATTTGCTGCTTTTTAGTGAGGCATTGAACGAAATTAAAGCATCTGTATCGTATGAATCTGCTTCTGATGGAATTGAGGCTTTAAAAAAATTAAGTAATGAAGATTATGTGCCTCAACTCATTTTTTTAGATCTGAATATGCCTATGATGCATGGGTTTGAATGTCTGAAAAGAATTAAAGCACATAAAATTTTACAAAAAATACCGGTCATTATTTTTACTACATCCAATAGCCCCCTGGATATAAATACAGCCAAGCATCTGGGAGCCTCTGCCTATTTTTGTAAACCCATGCACTTTAATCACCTCTGTGAACATCTAAAAAATATACTAACAGGGTTGTTTGAATTGCACTCCGGTTTTAAAGTAATAGATGCAAAATAAAAATATATGCAACACCTGATTATCCTACATGGAGCGCTTGGTTCCGCCGACCAGTTTCAATCATTGGCGGGCTTGTTAAACAATCTATATAAGATTCATGTAATTAATTTTTATGGACATGGAGGAGCCACGGATATTGAACATTTTTCAATCGAAAAGTTTGCCGATCAGGTTTTTCAATACCTAACAGAAAATGATATTGAGAAAGCAAACATTGTGGGCTATAGTATGGGAGGCTATGTTGCACTCTATCTGGCCAAGCTGCATTCGCAGCGAATAAATAAAATTTTTACCCTTGCAACAAAATTCCATTGGACACCGGCTATTGCTGAACAGGAAACAAAATTATTAAATCCGGAAAAGATAGCCGAAAAACTTCCTGCGTTTGCACAAGCGCTCGAAAAAAGACATGCTCCAAACGACTGGAAAGCACTGCTGACAAAAACCGCTAAACTAATGATTGATCTGGGTAATCATCCTTCGTTGGATGCAACCGATTTTCAAAAATTTGAAACCCCTGTATTAATTGGCATTGGTGATAAAGACAATATGGTAAGTCTTGAAGAGACAATTGAGGTGTATCGCAAGCTGAAGAATGCTAATTTATTGGTGCTCCCTGCAACACCACATCCAATTGAAAAAGTGAATGTGAAACGGTTAGCTGCAGAGATCAGTTTATTTTTTAACTAAGTGCTTCTTAAGCTTATGTGCTGTTCTCGACTCCGCTCAAACTGACATTCTGCGTGCACATTATATAATTTACTCTTTTAAAAATTGTTAACGTTCTGCATCCGGTAATTAGATTTACTTACCAACGCTGAGTCTCGCGTTATACTTATATTTCTCAATTTCTCTTTAAAATGAGTAACCTATATTTATCAAACAATTTCTTGGTGCTCCCGGAAAATTACGAATATAATCGTTACCACCACTCATGTATTTTTTATTGGCAATGTTATTTAAGTTAATTGCCAGTTGCACCCTATTTTTTTGATAATACAGCGCTGCGTTATAAATAACATATTCTGGTAGCTTCAGGGTTCTATCAAATGTTTCGCGTTTTGAAACCTGTGAGTGGCCAATTCCAATACCTAAACCATTGAATCGGCCTTTTCTAATGGTATATTTTATCTAACTTCCGCTCATATGCTTTGGTGCATTTTCTTTAACCAAACCAACCAGTTTTTTTACGTCACCATCTGTATCTTTTGTAATACGGGTCTCATTAAAAGCATAATTAATACTTATTACAAGGTTGGAAGTTATTCGTCCTGCAGCTTCTATTTCATACCCCCTGCCTTGTTCTTGTCCTCGTTGTTTTAGCAAGTATGGATTGATCGTGTCCAAAGCACTAACCAACACATTGTTCTGTGTGATTTGATAAATAGCGACACTTGCAAGTAGCCGTTTCCGAAAAAATTCTCCTTTAGATCCGGCCTCTATTAATTCACTTGTCAAAGGATCAAATGGTCCACCGGATATTGGATTAACCAGGGTTCCTGCAGCCTGTGGTTCAAAACCGGTGGCGTAGGTAGCATATACATTTATGTTACTCGTGATTCCATAGGTTAAACCAACTCTTGGTAATAAGGCATTTTGTTGCTGGGCCGAGGGTACATTACTAGCTGCTTGAGTAAAAGAGACTTTCGGAAAATGATGAAATTCCTGACGAAGGCTCAACAAAAATTGGAACCGCTTGTACTTGATTAAATCCTGCAGATAAACACCCTGTGTTCTGTATTTTATACCGTAGGTAAAAATGTTAACAGCATCGAACGTGTAGTTATTCACCGGACGCAGGCTGTAATTAGGATTGGTAAGGCTCATGTTGGGCACGCCATTGGCCATATTGCGTGCATAACGGTTAAACCCATGATTGAATCCATCGATGTAATCATATCCTCCAATAATAGTTTGCTCCAAGGCTCCGGCAGTTAACTTGTAGACCAAATAGGCCGCAAGATTATTACCATTGAATTTTACGATGCGTTCTGTAAAATTCATTCGAATGCTATCCGGTGTGATATATCCTCCAAACTGGTGTTCATTCAAACGCTCGTCATGTCGTATTTTCAGGTAAGAAATATTGAATGAAAGTTTTTCGGTGAGCTTGTGATTGAAAGAAAAAATAAGTGACACGCTTTGTTGTTTTAAGAAATCTCCTGGCTGTCCTACATTCAAACTAATGGGTGTAGAGAAAAGATCTTTTGCATTTTGTATGGTTGGTCTTCCACGGTCAAGAGCGGTGTTCACATTCGTATAAATAAAATCTGCATTAAAACGAGTGCGTTCTGTGGGTAAAAATGATATGGAAGAGGCAACTACAAATGATTTATTGGATATATTTTCACGAAACGTTTCCGCATTTTCATACCCCACATTCAACCTGTAAAGGAGTGTTTTATCGCTTTTCAAAGGGCCTGTAAAATCACCCATTGCGCGGATGCTGTTAAAGCTTCCGGTCGTGAAGCTGAGGTTGTGCCTTCTTTCATCCAAGGGTTTCTTCGTAACCATATTTACGGTACCACCAGGATTGGTATTTGCAAATACAGCAGATGCTGGGCCTTTAATAAACTCTACCCGCTCAATCGTAACTAAAAGCGGACTTGTCCAATAGTTGTTGTAAGTACGCAATCCATTTAACAAGCGTCCATGGGTTCCGGAGCTCCGAAACCCCCGCATCGTGATTTCATCGTAAACAGAAAATTCATTGACGCCAGCAACATGCTGAATAATTTCTTTCAAACGAAGTGCCTGACGATCCTGTATCAATTCCTTCGTTACGGATGAAATAGATTGTGGGATATCTTTTACGGGCATTTCTGTCTTGGTATAGGAAAAGGAATTCTCATTTTTATAGGAACGTTCTTTTATTCCGGTTACTTCTACTTCTCGCAAGTTACTGCTAAGCTTTATTTCTCCTGGGAGCTCCTCATTTTCCTTCTTTGCAGAATCAATTACTGATCCTTTTATGAGGTTTGTTTGGCTGAACATTAAAACCCAACTCAATGAAAAGAAAATTGTTATAAAAATACTTTTTTTAAGCATGGTCATTTTTAATCATTCTATCAATAATATTTGTTATGCGGAACAAAAATAAAAATTTATCAACCCAACCAGTAGATATCTATAATGAAATTCTAATTTTTAGGATATTTATTGTACGGTCGCTTTATTTAATTAACGATCACGATCGTGTTTGATTTTTTTATTAACTGATGCGCTATAATTTATATAAGATCCTTAACTGTATACCTTAGGTACCATACTTCAATAGCTATAGAAAGAAAAGGGGGCTTGTGTGAGACTACTCCTCCACTTTATGATGCAACGAATCTTCTGCAGAATGCTTAATCAATTGATGTGATTCATCATCACCAAGATATTTTTCAACGAGATTGTGTCCGAGATAAATTACCGGAGTAAGCGTTATTGCGATGAGTAGTTTAAAGGTATAGTTTGTTAAAGCAGCATTTAAAAATATAGACGTTGTCATTTTTCCTGGTAACCAAAATGCAATTCCAAGAACAATAAACGTATCGATTAATTGTGAAATAGCTGTTGATCCAGTACTTCTGAGCCATATCATCCGGCTTCCGGTTTTGTCGCGTAGTAACCAAAAAATGAATACGTCTACAAACTGAGATATTAAAAATGCAATGATGCTCGCTACAATGATCCATAAACTCTGTCCAAACACTGCATAAAACTGTTCATCACTTACAGTAGAAATACCAGCAGCTGCAGGTACTTTAATGGCCACAAACAAAATGACAAATGCATATGCTATTAACGAAGCTGTAATGATTGAAAGACGACGCACCCCGTCTTTTCCATAGTATTCGTTAATTAAGTCGGTAGTTAAAAACACAACGGGCCAGGGAATAATACCGATACTCATAATAAATGGGCCTATTTGAATCAGCTTCCCTCCTATCAATTCTGCAACTACTGCATTGGTAATAAAAATACCTGCCATGATGATAAAAATCAGTTCTCTTTTTGATTTAAACATGCGATGCGAATTAGTGTTTAAAAATTATATCGTATTCAAAAACGTTTCAATAGCTCCATAAATGTAATCCAAATCATCATTGGAAATACAATAAGGCGGTAATACATAAACAATGTTTCCTAAGGGTCGAAGGATGATACCGCGCTCCATAAAGAAAGAAGAAATGTATTCTGCCAATGAATTTAAATAATGCGTATGCTCCTTTGTTTGTATTTCAAATGCGAGGATGGTACCCAGCTGTCGTGCGTCTAACAAAGCAGGATGGGAATGAATGTGTTTTAAAAATTGCTGATGCTTTGATACGATGCGTTCAATGTGTTGATTTGTTTCGGGTTGATCAAACAAGTCCAGACTTGCAAGAGCAGCAGAACAGGCAGTTGGATTGGCTGTGTAGGAGTGGCCATGAAAAAAAGTTTTCATTTTGTCATCACTCAAAAAAGCATCATAAATAAATTGGGAACAACTGGTAACGCCAAGTGGCATAACGCCACCTGTAATACCTTTACTTAAACAAATGATATCGGGTTTGTGTTTTAAATAATCACTCGCAAAAAACTTTCCGGTTCGTCCAAATCCGGTCATCACCTCATCAGCTATGGTAATAATATTTTTTGTAGCACATATTTTTATGAGCTCATCCAATATCTGCGGTGCGTACATTACCATTCCACCGGCTCCTTGCACCAGGGGTTCAAAAATAAAGGCTGAAACAGTTTCCTGCTCCACAATCTTTTTTAATGCTTTCAGTGTAAGTTCCTCTTTTCCTTTTACCGGAACAGGAATGTGTATTACATCAAAAAGCAATTTTGAAAAAGGTAAGTTAAATGCATTCCGTGCCCCTACACTCATGCCACCAAATGTATCCCCATGGTATGCATTTTCAAAGGCTATCACTTTTATTCGCTCGATTCCTTTGTTGTTCCAATACTGGAAAGCCATCTTTAATGCAACTTCAACAGCAGTGGATCCATTATCCGAATAAAATATTTTTGATTGATTCGCAGGTAAACGTTTTAGTAAACGTTCTGCCAATTGTACAGCCGGTTCGTGTGTGAATCCCGAAAAAATAGCGTGCTCCAGTGTTTGAAGCTGCTCTGTTATCTTCTTTGTTAAATATGGATGACAATGTCCGTGAATATTTACCCACCAGGAAGCAATGGCATCAATGTATCGTTTTCCTGTTTCATCATAAAAATAGGTTCCTTCTCCCTTAACAATTGCAACAGGTGCCGGTGCAATTTTAATTTGTGTGAAGGGGTGCCATACAGCTCTTTTATCGCGTTCTTGTAGTGTCATAAAAAAATAATCCCATCAAAAATAGGTATTTTGACGGGAATATTTTTGAATTAATTCCATGTCTCATGTGTCAACTAATAAGTTCACCTTTATAGGCCTGTTCCAATATATTTAAATCAAGTTTGCGCATTTTAAACACTTGTTCCATCACCCTGCCTGCCCTTTCCGAATCTTTAGAATCAAGGAATTCACTTAACCTGGATGGAACGATTTGCCAGGACAAACCAAATTTATCTTTTAACCAGCCACATTGTTGCTCTTCTCCGCCGAGAGCTAGTTTCGACCAAAACTCATCAATTTCTTTTTGTGTGTCACAGTTTATTACAAATGAAACTGCTTCTGTAAGTTTGAAATGTGGTCCTCCATTTAACGCTTGAAATGACAGCCCTTCCAGTTCGAATGAAACAACCAATGCGGTTCCCTCAGGGAGTGGTGCATTTTTTCCATACCTGCTGATTGCATTTATTTTTGAATTCTTAAATAGAGAGACATAGAAATTAGCAGCCTCTTCACCATTTTTGTCAAACCACAAACAAGGGTTTATTTTTTGACCATTTATCCGTTTGTTTTCCATCACTTTGTGTTAAGTTAATAATAAAGATTCATTTTCATTTGAAGCAGGAACATATTCCTTGTCCACTACAAATGTAAATGCAGTTTATTTATTTGAAAGAGTAGGAATGCGTCAAAGATAAGGTGATACACGTCATAGTTGTGTATTCCTTATTTCACATTGTGTAAAGGGGAAAATTATAGTGAAGCACTTTTATTTTTTAAAGGCTAGCCCTTTCTCCTTGAGTGTTTTTCTTAACATGGGAATAGAAGCAGGTCCAAAACCATGGAGTTTCAGCAAGTCTTTTTCTGTGAACTGCGACAGTTGTTTTAATGTTTTTACTCCGAGGCCTTCCAACGCTCTTCGGGCAGGTGCAGAAAGCAAAGAAAGAAAACTATCAACAGGCTTTCTTTCTTTTTCGCATATAGGACAAGTAGGGCAATCACTGCTTTTATAGTATTCATGCCCATTTTTGCAGGTTCTTAAGTCTTTTTTTAATTTTTGACTTTGAGACATAAACGATTATTTTTTGATTTGGTTCTTCATTGTTTTTATCAAAAATAGTAAGAATACAGGTTCCTTTCTGATTAACAATGGTAGGTTTTTAAAATAAAGAAAGCTGTAAAAAATTTACAGCTTTCTTTATTCGCATCTTTTATTTTAAATCAATTTGTTCTTTTGTTTTTTCTGAACAAACAAATCTTTTAATCGTGTATTGCTTTTTGTGTCTTGTAATTCGGTGATCTCAGCTTCTATCAATCCTGATAAACGCTGCAGCTCTTTTACACCTTCCTCTTTCGCATTTCTTCTTGCGAATGCAACAAATAAATAAAGAAAACCAGCTAGTGATTTCTTTTCATTCTCAGTGGCGTAGATTTTTGCTTTTGTCATGTTTTTTTTAGTTTTTGGGGATAAAACAAAATGATGAATGTTGACAATAACGTTATAATGTACAGAATAATTAATTACCCTGCTAAACTAATTAATTTAAAATACAATCAAATACATTCATATGGAAATCTTGTAAACGGTAGGTTTCAATTAATTAACGGTTAACGTTTGTAAAAAATTCTCTACAACTTTTGAAGATAAGTATATACCTGTTGAACCGGGCATAAGCGCATCGTTTTTAAAAGATATAAGCGGAACCGCTTATTTGGTAAGCTCAGTAAAATTTTTCGAATACTTTTCAATTACTTCTTTTTTGATGATGGGTTCTTTATCGATTCTTCCAAGTAGTTTTAATCCGCTGTATTGCAAAATAATACTTTCCGAAAGCTCATGTGGTTCTTCGTTAATAATTATGCCCATTATTTTTATTCCTCTGTGTTTAAGTGCATCAATCGACAGTAAGGTATGATTGATACTGCCCAGATAATTTTTTACAACAAGTATTACTTCGGCATCAAATTTCTGAATTAAATCAATCATAAAATACTTGCGGTTTAATGGTACCATTAAACCACCAGCACCTTCTATTATCAGGTGATTATTTGTATTGGGTAGTTGCAGTTGTTCCATTTGAATTTCTACTCCTTCCAACTCAGCTGCTGCATGAGGCGACATGGGTTGTTTCAGTAAATAACTTTCCGGGTGAAATACACTTTTTGTGTTGCTCACAATGCGTTTTACTTCTCTTGTATCGTTGGAGAAAAAACTTCCCGTTTGTACTGGTTTCCAATAATCAGCTTTTAATGCTTCTACAAGTACCGCAGAAACTACTGTTTTACCAACATCCGTTCCTATACCCGTCACAAATATTTTTTTCATTCCTATTTTTTTGATTGTTCTCGTCTCGATAACCATCGGAACCGCTCGAACCCTTTAGCTATCAGGTGACACACTCTTTTTATGATGTTTGGTGTATGCAATTTACTAATGTATTGATCTCCGTCTCTGTATTAAATGCGTGAATACAAATTCGTAAGCGCTCTTTCCCTTTTGGCACCGTAGGGCTAAGTATAGGGCGAATATCCAGTCCTTTTTTTGCAAGTTCCTGTGCGTATTTTTTTACAGCTTCATTTCCTTTAATAATAACGGATTGTATAGCACTTTCACTTTCTATCAGTTTAATTTTTTGAATTGTTGAAACACCTTTTTTAAATAAGCGAATATTATCTGCAAGCAACCTAATACAGCTAGTATCTCTTTGTAATAGCTTGTAGGCTTGATTAATAGCAATAAGGCTATTCATCGGTAAAGCTGTTGTATAAATAAAAGAGCGCGAAAAATTTATTAAAAAGGTTCGTAGTAATTCCGAGCCTACTACAATTGCACCGTGACAACCCATTGCTTTGCCAAAGGTATGTATGCGGATAAATACCCGTTTCTCCAATCCATATAATTGAACAAGCCCCTTTCCATTGTTGGCTGTAATTCCCGTTGCATGTGCTTCATCTACGATTAAGCTGGCATTGTATTTTTCGCAGAGGGCAACCATTTCTGTCAATGGGGCATGATCCCCATCCATGGAATAAATACTTTCTACAGCAACATAAATGTTTCCTTTGGCAATCTTTAAACGTTCTTCCAAATGGTACAAATCATTGTGTTTAAACAGGTAAGCTGTTGAACGGGAAAGTTTAATACCATCATGCACAGAAGCATGTATCAACTCGTCATAAATAAATGTAGCTGTGGTATCATTTTGACCAAGGGCTGAAAACAATCCTACATTTGCATCATAACCCGAATTGTATATTAACCCAGCTTCTGCTTCATGAAATGCAGCAATTGTTTTTTCAAGATTTTCTGCATAGGCTGTATTTCCTGAAATAAGGCGGGAACCGGTTGCACCGTTATAATGAACGGGCAAGGCTTCCCATTCATTCTCTATAGCTTGTTGCAGCGTATTGCTGCGTGAAAAACCTAAGTAATCATTGCTGCAAAAATCAATCAGCTGATTGGAAGTACGTAAACTGCGCAGTGCATCCAGTTCTATTCTTTTTTGAAGTGCTTGTTGTAAAGAAGAATCTGCGGCAAAAGTCATTTTGAAAGTATACGGTATTTAAAATCACCCCCTATGTGTTGAATGCAGGGCACTCATAAACCACTTTAGTATTATCGGTGAAATCCTATGTTTCTATGTGCCTATGTGGTAACAAAAATTAAAACACATAGTTACATAGTGTTTTATGATGCAACAGCCTCAGCAGTTTCTTTTACTGTTGGTTGTTGAGATCCTTTAAAAGCTTTGCGCGGGTTCAATCCAAACAATTCAAACATTTGCATATCTGAGTTAAAATCAGGATTTGGTGTAGTTAATAATTTATCGCCCGCAAAAATTGAGTTTGCACCCGCTAAAAAACAAAGTGCTTGTCCTTCAAGGCTCATTTGTGTACGCCCAGCTGATAAGCGAACAACTGTTTTTGGTATAACAATACGTGTGGTTGCAATCATACGCACCATGTCCCAAATTGGAACAAGTGGTTGGTTTTCTAACGGGGTACCAGCAACCGGTACCAATGCATTGATAGGAACTGACTCCGGATGTACTTCCATCGAAGATAACGTATGAAGCATTTTCACACGATCCTCAGTTGTTTCTCCCAAACCGATAATACCACCGGAACAAACAGAAACTTTTGCTTTGCGCACATTTTTAATGGTATCTAAACGATCATCGTATGTACGCGTAGTGATGATCTTTTTATAGCTTTCTTCAGATGTATCAATATTGTGGTTGTATGCATACAAGCCGGCATCGGCCAGTTTTTGTGCTTGCGATTCAGTAAGCATACCAAGTGTGCAGCATACTTCCATCCCTTTTGCATTTACACCTTTCACCATCTCCAATACACGGTCAAAATCGCGATTATCGCGTACTTCGCGCCATGCAGCACCCATACATAAACGGGATGCTCCACCCGCTTTGGCTTTATCAGCAGCTTCCATCACTTGCCCCACCGTCATTAATTTATGAACTTCTATTCCTGTATTGTAACGTGCTGCTTGTGGGCAATAGCTACAATCTTCAGCACAACCACCTGTCTTAATGGATAAAAGAGAACTCACTTGCACTTCATTGGCTTCATTGAATTCGCGATGCACCAATTGAGCTCTGTGAACAAGCTCCAACAAAGGAGAATTATAAACTTCTAAAATTTCTTCAACGGTCCAATCGTGTCTTACTGCTGTCATAAATTTTCAGTTTTGAGGTGGACAAATATAGTAAAAATAGATTTGAGACGGGAGATTTGAGAAATGAGATAATGGTAATAAGTTGATAACCCGACAGGTTTTATCATCCGAAGTTTCAACGTAGGATGATTTTTCAAACCTGTTGGGTTTGAGATCCCCGACTTCTACATCTTAACCTTATTTGTTCTCAAAAACAAAAAGATTGACTCTGTTTATTCGCTAGCCCCGATTGTAGCGGAAAGCTTTGCAGCGCGAAGCAGAGCAAACTTGCAGCGGAAAGCGGGAATAGGGTTGCGAAAAGTGAATGGCTTTCGCTCCTATATTATAAGAAGCGAACCCTCAGTGCCTTTATTACCCGTATTCCCGCTTTCCGTTTCAAGCTGCCTCCGCTAACGCTTCAGCAGGCTTTCCACTGCAATCGGGGCTGTTTTGGCAAGAGCACCTCTTTTATCAACAAATTAATATCTTTGCCAACACATTCATTACATATTACTTATTAAATACTACATACCGTGCGCATCGATATCATCACCGTTTTACCTCAGCTACTGGAAAGCCCTTTTCAACACAGCATTTTGAAACGTGCTATTGATAAAGGGATTGTGGAGGTAAATCTGATCAATCTCCGTGATTACTCTACGCATAAACAAAAGAGCGTGGATGATTATGCATTTGGAGGTGGTGCCGGTATGGTCATGAGCATTGAGCCCATTGCCAACTGTATCAATGCTTTAAAAGCTGAACGCACCTACGATGAAATCATTTATACTTCGCCTGATGGGGAGCGTTTGAACCAAAAAATAGCCAACCAGTTGAGTACCCAGGAGAATATCCTGATTTTATGTGGTCATTACAAAGGAGTTGATCAGCGTGTGCGGGATCATTTTATTACCCGTGAGATATCCATTGGAGATTATGTGCTTTCGGGTGGTGAATTGGCGGCGGCTGTAATCAGTGATAGTATTATCCGGCTTATTCCGGGGGCCATTTCGGACGAGACCTCAGCATTGACTGACTCTTTTCAGGACAATTTGCTGGCTCCACCAGTGTATACACGACCAGCTGATTACAATGGCTGGAAGGTACCAGATATTTTACTGTCGGGCCATGCTGCCAATATTGAAAACTGGCGGCATGAACAAAGTGTGGAAAGGACACGTAAACTAAGACCGGATTTATTGGGGGAATAATTATCTTTATTCGGCATTATATGAATTAAACATAGTATAATGATTAATAGTAAATTTGAACACTAGAAAAACAATGAAATGAGCAGAATAAAAATAAAAAATTTCGGTCCTATCAAAGCAGGTTATGAAGAAAATGACGGTTGGATTGACATAAAAAAAATTACGCTGTTTATTGGTAACCAAGGTTCTGGGAAAAGTACGGTTGCGAAATTAATTTCCACCTTAACTTGGATTGAAAAAGCTTTGGTGAGGGGGGATTTTAAAGAAAAGGATATAACGGTTTATAATAGATTTATTAAACATTGTTCTTATCAAAACATTCAGAATTATTTTAAAGATAATACAAGCATAGAGTATCACGGCAAAGCATATTTTATCATATATGAATTGGGGAACGTGCTTGTCAAAAAAAACACCGTTAACGATTATTTCTTCCCTAAAGTGATGTATGTTCCATCAGAAAGGAATTTTGTTAGTTCAGTAAAAAACGTACGCAGTTTAAAAGGCCTTCCAAGCACTTTATATACATTTTCCGATGAATTTATTGATGCAATAGAAGAATTAAAAGATCCTTTAAATTTACCAATAAATAAGGCAAAGTTTGAATATCAAAAACTCAATAAACTTTCTTGGATTGTTGGCGAAGATTATAAAATAAAACTTTCAGAAGCATCAAGTGGATTTCAATCGTTTGTTCCCCTTTTTATTGTTTCTAGACATTTATCCAACTCATTGGAGAAAAAAGATGATTCTACCGTTAAAGATATTAGCATTGAAGAAGAAAAACGTATAAGAGAGGAAATAGAGAGAATATATTCTAATCCAAATTTATCAGAAGATGTGAAAAAAGCTTCTCTTGAATATCTGTCTTCTCGATTCAGGTATTCATGTTTTATAAACATTGTAGAAGAACCAGAACAGAATTTATTTCCTAGTTCCCAACGGCATATCTTAAATAAACTTTTAGAATTTGCTAATAAAAATACAGAAAACGAGCTAGTAATTACAACACATAGTCCGTATATAATCAACTATTTAACACTATGTGTGAAAGCCGAAAGTATTTATAAAAAATTGAAAGACGGGAGCTACAGACAATCAGATCCGGAATTAATGCAAACAAACGAGATCGTTCCATGGGGATCTTCAATAAACGCAAATGACTTAGTTATTTATGAATTAGATGAACAGGGTGGTTCAATAAAGAGGCTCCCTGTATACGATGGCCTGCCTTCGGATGAAAACAAATTAAATTATAATCTGGAAGAGTCAAATGAGTTATTTGCTCAACTATTAGAAATTCAGCAAAGAATATGAGTGTAAATTTTGATGAAGGAGGTTGTCAAACGAAATCAAACAAAAGGACTTTTGGACTTTGCGATGACCCACATCCTGCAATGAAACCTGCATATATTGATGAATCTAACGGATCTAGATGGATTGCGATAGTTGAAAACCAAAGGCTTCAGCAAATTACCTTTACAGCTATTGATAATTGCATTAAAATAGTGGGTCAAAATGATAAAAGCAAACAAAGATGCGATGGAATGTTAACCTATGACTCCACAGTCATATTCGTAGAGTTAAAAGATAGAAATGCTCGTGGTAATGCTTGGGTTGAAGATGCAATCCCGCAATTAAAATCTTCAATTGAATCCTTTGAGGATACGGAAATGGCTAATCGTTTTAACAAGAAGCACGCGTATATTTCAAACAAGCAACATCCACAATTTAAAGCATCACAACAAATAAGAATGAATGATTTTTTTAAAGAAACAAATTATGTTTTACATGTTAGAGGAAGAATAGATCTTCAGGAGATATAGCAACCTAAAAATAAGGCAGTTATCCAAATAAGCACTATATAAAAAACTACACCGCATCCCCCCTATTTCTTGACTTTTGCCTACCCAAGCCCTTGTTTAGACAATTTCAAATATTTTTACTAATTTGTTATACATCTGGAAAAATATCTTATATTTGCAGTCCTTTTTAGGGAATATTAGGTCTAAAATATTATAAAATAAAGAGTTATGAGCTTATTATTAAAATACGCAGAAGAACAATTGGGATTAAAAACCAATCACCCAAACTTCAAAGCTGGAGATACAGTTACTGTTCATTATAAAATTAAAGAAGGTGAAAAAGAACGTGTTCAGCAATACCAGGGCGTTGTTATTCAACGTAAAGGTGCTGGAATTACCGAATCTTTCACAGTTCGTAAAATCAGCAACAGTGTTGGTGTAGAACGTATTTTCCCTGTTAACTCTCCTTATATTGATAAGGTAGAAATCAATAAAGTGGGTGTTGTTCGCAGAGCACGTCTATTCTACTTACGCGAATTGACTGGTAAAGCAGCTCGTATCGCTGAGAAAAAACAATAATTTTCAAAAGAAATTAAATAGAACCCTCTTCGCTTATTTGCGAATGGGGTTTTTTATTTTTAATAACTCCGCCTTCTCGGGCCCAGAACATATCATGAATGACCATTAAAGAAGAAATTGAAAGACGTCGTAGTTTTGGTATCATCGCTCACCCCGATGCCGGTAAAACTACACTTACAGAAAAACTCCTGCTGTTTGGAGGCGCTATCCAGACTGCCGGTGCTGTTAAGTCCAATAAAATTAAAAAGCATACTACCTCCGATTTTATGGAAATTGAGCGTCAACGGGGTATCTCGGTGGCCACTTCTGTAATGGGGTTTGAATACAAAGGTGTTAAAATAAATTTATTGGATACGCCCGGTCACGAAGACTTTGCAGAAGATACCTACCGTACCCTTACAGCAGTAGATAGTGTGGTGATGCTTATTGATTGTGCAAAAGGAGTTGAGCCACAAACACGTAAACTATTAGAGGTTTGCCGCATGCGCAACACCCCTGTAATTGTATTCATCAATAAATTGGATCGTGAAGGAAAGGACCCATTTGATTTGCTGGAAGAAATTGAAAAAGATTTAAGAATTGATTTACGCCCCTTAAGCTGGCCCATTAGCATGGGTAAAACGTTTAAAGGCGTATATAATTTATATGAAAAGAGCCTTACCGTTTTTAATCCGGGAGAAAAACAAACCCTTGAAAATTCTATTGAAATAAAGGATTTAAACGATGGTACACTCGACAAATTGATTGGTGAAGATTATGCCAACACCTTACGCAATGATGTAGAACTTTTAGAGGCCGGATATCCAAAATTTGATGAGAGTGAATACCTGGAAGCAATGGTATCCCCTGTATTTTTTGGCAGTGCCGTTAATAATTTTGGTGTTCGTGAATTATTGGATGCCTTTATTCAAATTGCGCCATCACCAAGAGGCAGAGTAACAGATCAAAAAGAAATAAGTCCGCTTGATAAAAATTTCAGTGGCTTTATTTTTAAAATACACGCCAACCTCGACCCTAAACATCGCGACCGTATTGCCTTTTTACGAATTGTTTCCGGAAAATTTGAACGTAACACCAATTATTTTCATGTACGTGAAAACCGAAGCATGAAATTTTCCAATCCTACTGCTTTCATGGCACAAGATAAAAACGTTGTGGATGAAGCATATCCTGGGGACATCATCGGTTTATACGATAGCGGAAATTTTAAAATAGGTGATACACTTACAGAGGGTGAAAAATTTAATTTCAAAGGCATTCCACAGTTTTCACCCGAATTATTTAAATATGTTGCCAACGCCGATCCAATGAAAACAAAACAATTGAATAAAGGATTGGAACAACTTACCGATGAAGGAGTAGCACAGCTTTTTACAAAAAAAACAGATAACCGGAAAGTTCTCGGAACAGTTGGTGCACTCCAGTTTGAAGTAATCCAACACCGTTTAAAAAGTGAATATTCTGCAAGCTGTAATTTTGAGCACATCTCTTTGTATAAAGCGTGTTGGATAAGCAGCAAAGACAAGAAAAAATTACAGGAATTTATTTTTGAAAAAGCCCACCACATGGCCAACGATAAGGAAGACAGACCTGTGTTCCTGGCAGAATCAGCATGGGCATTACAAATGGCAGAAGAAAAAAATCCGGATATTAAATTTCACTTTATTTCTGAGTTTAAGGAAGAGTAAAACAACGCGAGTGCGGAGAACGATACAGAATCGAACTGTTGTTCCCTCAACCACGCACTTTTTCTTACTAGCCTATTTTAAACCTCATCCCGATAGCCATCGGGACTGTCAGGTTGCTCTGTTTTAACATTTTTTCACACGTTATTTACCTCAATACCCCTTAATTTTACTGTACTATTAAATTGCATGCGATTAAAATCAATTTCATTTCTTTTGGTGTTAACCATAGCTCTCTCTCCTCGGTTAAACGCACAAACACAAGACTTAACAATTGTTATTAAAGAACCTGTCATTAATAAAATATTCACAGCTTTGGGAGAAATAAAAGGAACAGAGCCTTACTCTTTTTTACTCATGAATGGTACCTATACATGGGAATTAATTAATCCACATATTCAGCTGCATCCCAACAGAGCTGATTTTATTACGGATGCCAAGGTAACAATAGGTAAATTCGGATATACCATGCATGTTACCGGAAATGTGGAAGTTTGTTATGAGCCGTTAACAAATCTAATTTATATTGAAATAACAGAAGCGAAATTTCCTTTAAACATGATGTTTTTGGGCAATTTAAAACATCTATGGGATGTGGATCTGGCTAAATATTTCGAAACACCTTTTATGTTTGAGGGGCCATTAACAGTTGCAACAGAATTTTCCTTTCCGATGCCAGACGGTACGAATGCTTTAGTATACACACATGCCTTAAGTTGTGATTTAAAAGTACAGGAAAAACAAATTATGGTAGCAGCAGAAGTTGAGTTTGTAAACAGGCGGGCCCAGGCATTACCATCAAAATAAAATTTAATTAACTTTACGATCCATACATTAATTAAAATGAATCTATGAAAACTGTTTATAAAACCATTTGCATATTACTCGGATTAATAATGCCATTTGTTGCACTTGCAACAGGTGATGATGGACACGAAATTAAAATTAAAGTAAAGGGATTTGCACCGGGTACAAATTGTATTCTTGGTAACTACTATGGCGATAAACAATATATAAAAGATTCCGCCAAAGTAGGAGCAAATGGCGAATTGATTTTTAAAGGACCAGAAAAATATCCTCAAGGTGTTTATCTGCTTATACCCGACAACAAAAAGTATTTTGATTTGATAATGGATGAGAACCAGCATTACACACTGGAAACGGATACGGCGGATTATGTTTTGAATATGAAAGTGAAAGGGTCCGAAGAAAATAATTTCTTTTTTACTTATCAGAAATTCATTACCACACAGCAAAAAGTAGTTGAGCCCCTACGTACCCTGCTCAGTAAAACAAAAGACAAAGACTCGGTAAAAAACATTACGGATAAGATACTAAAGGTTGATACAGAAGTAAAATCCTACAAACAGGATTTTATAAAAAAGAATCCTAAAAGTTTCATCGCCAAATTATTCACTGCAATGGAAGATCCGGAGATCCCTGAAGCACCAACGTTACCTGGCGGAAAAAAAGATTCTTTATTTCCTTACCGATACTACAAAGCTCATTTTTTTGACAACATTGATTTTAGTGATGAACGCTTATTGAGAAGCCCGGTATTTCATCCAAGAGTTAAACAATTTATGGATAAAATGACGCTTCAAATACCTGATTCCTTAAATGTTTCGGCAGATTACCTAGTAGAAAAAGCACGCAGTAACCCGGAAATATTTAAATGGGTGGTGTACTGGTTAACCTATACATACGAAAGCTCTAAAATTATGGGAATGGATGCGGTCTTTGTACATATGGTAGAAAAGTATTATGTAACCAACCAAGCCTATTGGGTAGATTCTACCCAACTTGCAAAAATTACCAACCGTGCTTATTCATTAAGTCCAATCTTAATTGGAAAAAAATCACCTCCAATTAGCATGATTGATTCAACAGGTAAAACCATTAACCTATATGATGTAAAAGGGAAATACACAATTGTTGTTTTTTGGGATGAGGATTGCGGACATTGTAAAAAGGAAATTCCTAAGTTAAGAGACTTCTATGATAGTAAATTAAAAGCATTGGGTGCCCAGGTATATGCTATTGCTGCGGAAGATAAGGTCAAAGAGTGGAAAAAATTTATTATCGATAATAAATTAAACTGGATCAATGTACATCAACCCGACAATTACAAACGCGCTGTCACAAAAAAAATATATGATGTAATTAGTACACCTTACATTTATTTATTAGACGAAAATAAAATTATTAAAGCAAAACATATTGACGCTGATCAAGTGATGGAACTTATTGAAATGTTGGAAAAAGAGAAAAAGCCGATTAAGAAATAATAACGGGATGCCTAACACAAAACTGTTAGGCATTTTTTTCGCTGGCATGCAACGCATGAAAACAAATTTCTGTCATTAAAAAACGCTCGTCATTAAAAAATTAATTATTATGAATATGCTCAAATACATACTGCTATTGTTTTGCATGATTCTCTCTTCCGTATCATTTGCAAGTGATCCCGAAGGACATGAAATTAAAGTTACGATAAAAGGATTTAAGCCAGGTACAACCGGAATGCTAGGACATTATTATGCCGATTCAAAAAGAGTAGCAGATTCCGCAAAGGTTGATGAAGATGGTAAAATGATCTTTAAAGGAAAAGATAAATATCCACAGGGTTTTTATTTTATCTACCAGGGCGGCAAAATGTATTTTGAATTTTTGATGGATAGTAACCAGCATTTCAGTATGGAACTGGATACTGTAGATTATATCAATTCTATAAAAATAAAAGGTTCCGAAGAAAACACGACTTTATTTAATTACCAACGATTTATTTCGGCTAAGGGAAAAATTGCAAAACCAATTCAGCAAGAATTAAGAAAGACAAAAAATAAGGACTCGATTAAAATACTCACAGAGAAAATAACAGCGATCGACAAGGAAGTAAAGGAATACATGGATGGTATAATCAAAAACAGCTCAACCAGTTTTGTTTCCAAATTTATTAAGGCAACAAAAGAAATTGATACACCAGAAGCACCAATTTTATCAAATGGAAAAAAGGATTCCTTATTTAGTTTTTATTATTATAAATCTCATTTCTTCGATAATATTGATTTTACTGATGAGCGCATCTTATACACACCTATATTTCATCCTAAAATAAAACAATACCTGGATAACTTAACCTCACCTATACCGGATTCTTTGAGTGCAGCCTCGGATTACCTGATTGAAAAAGCAAGAGGGAATACGGAGTTATTTAAGTACATGGTATATTGGTTAACCTATCATTTTGAAAGCTCAAAAACAATGGGTCATGATGCCATATTTGTTCACCTGGTAAAAAAATACTATGTCACACATCAGGCTTATTGGGTTGACTCGGCACAGCTTGACAAAATTGAACAGCGAGCCGCTATACTTGATTACACACTTATTGGAAAAAAGGCACCACCTATCTCTATGCTGGATTCTGTTAACAAACCTGTGTCTCTGTATGACATAAAAGGACTTTACACGGTTGTTATTTTCTGGGACGAAGGCTGTGGCCATTGCAAAAAAGAAGTGCCTAAACTAAAAGAACTATATGAAAACAAATTAAAAGCAATGGGCATACGTGTATTTGCTATTGCAGCAGAAGAAAAACCTGCAGCATGGAAAAAATTTATTATTGAAAACAAATTAAACTGGATCAATGTGCACCAACCTGATGATTACAAGCTTGCTGTTACCAAGAAAATTTATGATATCCAAACAACACCTTATCTCTATCTGCTGGATGAAAATAAAGTCATTAAAGCAAAGCATTTTGATGTGGAGCAATTAGGACCATTGCTGGATGCGTTGGAAAAGGAGCGGAAAGAAAAAGTAGCAAAATAGCGGACACGGCCCTCACAGCCTACCAATAATTAATAAAGTTATTTATTAAAACTGAAAAGAGCGGGAACACTCCCGCTCTTTTAATTGATAAACATTCAATTTTATTGAACAATTATTCGTTGGCTAAACATTTTATTGTTGCTGGTTGCCACGATAAAATAAATTCCAGGGCTTACCGTTTCCTGGCAACTAATCACGAAATGCTTATTACCATTTTCCAAAGACACCATCGTGTTATAATACTCTTTTCCTACTACATCTCTCATTACTACATTCACTTGCTCGCCATCTATTCCTGAAAGGTTTACATGAATCTGATCTGCTGAAGCAGGATTTGGATAAGTTGATAAAGAAAGTTCTTCATGTACTCCAAAGTTTACCATGATGATTTCAGAATACGTGAAAGCTCCATCAAAATCCGTTTGTTTTAAACGATAGTAATTTATTCCTCCAAAAGGATTTTTATCAACTGTGTGATAATTTCTTTTGGTCATTGAATTACCGGCACCATCTACCTTGGCAATTTCTTTAAAGTTTACACCATCTGTCGATCGCTCGATCGTGAAATAATCGTTGTTCACTTCCGACATGGTTGTCCAATCTAAATTCACCACATCATTTTCAGCAGTTCCTTCAAAATTTACCAATTCAATTGGTAATGGGTTGGATCCTCCGGCAGCATTTGCAAATGCGAACTTTGAGAATGAGGTAAACGAACTGGTTGTAATAGTACCTGTTCCTGAACCAGAACCGGTTCCTCCTACATCATTCCAAACGGTACCGGCACCAATTGTTTTTGCAATTCTTAAATTAGCCGGGTCCGTTACCACATCAGCAGCTCCTGTTGTTTTATAATAGAACGTAGCGACTGCTCCGGTTAAATTAGCTGTTCCTGCACGATCAATTTGGAAATAACGAACAGGAGACACACTTGTAATGCTGCTACCGTTAAATGTATAACCAAGTGCCCTTGCACTGCTATTAAACATTTCGGCGGAATAGGTAGCTGAACCTGCACTTGAATGTGTAACCGCCATCGTAACAGGTCTCCATGAAGTAGATTTACCGATTGGGAAATTGATGGTTGTGGTTCCACTTGCTGCAACCGTATAAATCAATGGCCCTACCACATAACTGGAAGCGCTACCCGTTGTGGTTGTTGAACCGGCTGCCATTGTTAATGTATTGGTAGATGTTGCCGTTAACAACCCATTCGACATGTTTAATGCACCATACACTACCACCCGTTTTGCACAGGTTACACCTGCTGCATTCGAAATGGTTAAATTGTAAAATGTTTCTCCGATTGTGGTACTTCTGGTGATGGTTTGTGCGCTTGTCCCGTTTAACACCACGGTACTTGTTCCATAGCTAAATGCTGTTCCAACATTGTTTAACCACGAGCCGGATAAATTAATGGTTGAGCTTCCTCCTGCAAAAGTGGCACCCGTTCCATACGTAAATGTTCCGGTAAGGTTTACTGTATTTCCTGTACCACAAGAGAACACACATTTTGAACTTGTTACCAGAAGCGTTCCGGTTACTGTTAAATTACCTGTTAATGTTTGTGTCTTCGTAGAAACCGGTGAAGCAAGTGCTTGTTGTATGGTTAAGTTATAGAATGTTTCTCCGCCTGCACCAGCAGTTCCTGTAGTTAATGAAGCAGCTCCACTATTTTTATTAAAGATGACTGTTCCACTTCCATGTGTGAATGAACTTCCTGAGCTCGTCCAGTTACCTCCAATTGTTAAGGTGTGTGCTGCGTTCGCTATCCTAAATGTTTTTCCACTTGCTATGGTAAAATCATTTGAAACAGTAATTTTGTTAGCACTTGTAAAGGTTGCAGCTCCGGATATCACCAGATTATAGAAACTGCTTGTACCCGGATCGATGGTCATGATTCCGGTTGTTGCAGCCATAGTAACAGTTCCTGTTGACGTAAATGTACCACCGTTGTTTGAAAACTTACCGCTCAGGTTCATATTGTAAGCGCCCATTGTAAGTGTACTTCCGGATGCCATTGTAAAATCGCTGACGTTCGCTGTTGCTGTTAATACCGGTTGATAAGGCGTACCTGCCGAAATGGTCACATCGGTTGTCAAATCAGGAGGGCCGGGAGGGCCTGTTGTGCTCCAGTTTGTCGGATCCTGCCAGTCTGTACTGGTTGTTCCTATCCAGAATAATTGTGGGTTGGTATACGTCCATCTTACTAAACCGGTGGTAGGAGCACCATCATCTTGCTCATATAAGTAACTTGCAAGAGGACCACTTGGATCATTAAAAGTAATATCCCCTGTTCCGGAAGTACGCGATATGGCATAGACCGGCCCGTTGTTAAACGTAACGCCATTGGCAATATAAGGTGTAAAATTATTCAATAGTACCAGGAACTTACCACCTGAAAAACCGTTTGAAAATGTACCATTGCTGAAATTATTGGTTGTATTGATAGTTGCTCCGGCGCTTACAAGAATTCCGGAAACATTCATATATTCAAATAAATAATACTGAGCGTGAATTGTTCCTCCGGAATTAACTGTAAATGCATAGGTTGATCCACTGCTTTGTTTGGTTACGGTCGCAATATTTCCGGCTGTACCAACAACTTTAACCGTACCACCCGAATTGACAGTTAAAACAGAGCCCGTTCCTAGCTTCAAAGAGGCATTTGCATTTACATTCAGCGTTCCGGTAATACTAATCGCATCCGTTCCGGTATTGTCACCGGCATTAAATGCGAGACCATTCAGATTTAATTCACCCGCAGTTATGGTTGTTGATCCGGCGGTTGATAAATTATTCGTTGTTAACGTATAGATGGTTGAGGCACCACCATTAATTACCAGGTTATTGAAGGAAGAGGTTCCGGGATTTAACGTAACCGCGCCTGCAGTACTTGAGTTTAATGTAACAGTAGCTGATGATCCTGTACGGGCATTAAAGGTTCCATTATTGATCCAACTTCCTTTCACAGTCAACGAATACGATGTACCTGATACATCCAGGGATCCGGCAGTAATTGTTAAGTTACCATTTACAGTTGTATTTGCTCCAAGTGCAGCAACCAGCCCGGAATTGTTGAATGTTAAATTTTTGAATGTACCCGTTCCGTTGTTAATCGTTTTACTTCCGGTTCCTGTAAATGTAACTGTTCCATTTGTCAGGTTTACAGTTCCACTTGTAGCTTTCACCCAATTTCCGGTTACAACCATGTAATCATTATCACTACTCATTCTTACTTCACCGTTGATCTGAACATCACCATTAACAGTAAGATCCGGTGAACCTGCTCCTGTTGTAATTGTTAGGATCATGGTTGAATTGATTGTAAGACTTTTACAATTTGCGGCACCACCGCTTCCATCAACAATGGGGTGCCTGTTTGAGGCATTTGTAGCGATGATGGCATTTTTGTTTGCATCCGGAACACCGTTTCCTCCTAAACTGGATGACCAGTTTCCGGCGGTGTACCAATCGGTGCTTACAGCTCCGATCCAGGTCAATGTTTCCGGTCCGGTCCAGCGTATCGTTCCAGTACTTGCAGAACCATCATCACTTTCATAAGATGCCCCGGAAAACACCCCGGTTGAATTGTAAAAAGTGATTACACCTGAAGTTGATTTCACAGCATTATTAGCACTGCCTGTCGGTGCCGTACTAAAAGCAACGTTATTGATGGTTAATGTTTGTGTATTGGAGAAAGTAATATACTTACAGTTATTGGGTCCGTTTGAAAAAGTACCATCGCTGAAATTATTTGTTGCATCAATGGTTCCACTTGCATTGATAACAATACCGGAAGCAGCCATATACTCAAATAAATAGTATTGTGCTTTTATGGTACCTGTCACATCAAACGTGTAGGAATTTCCACCGGTTATTTTTGTTACAGTAGCAATAGATCCGGCGGTACCGACAACCTCAATTGTTCCGGCAACAGAAACAGCGGATGTGGATCCCAGGGCCATGGTTCCACCAGGACCAATTTTATAAGTGGCGCCGGCAGCAATTCCAACGGTTCTTCCCCCGGAATTTCCCAGGTTGACATATTTTCCGTTTCCGTCAAAGGTTCCTGCTGTAAGTGTTGTGTTACCATATACTGATATATTGTCCTGTGCAGTATACGTAATACCGGGTGCATTAAATGTCAGATTATTTAAATTGGAGCCACTTAGCTGAATGGTATGAGCACCTGAAGTTGCATTCATATTGAACGTACCACTTTGTGCGATTGAACCACTGGAAGAAGATACCGTCATATTTCCACCCACATATCCTGTAAAGTTATTCAATGAAAACGTCCCACTTTGTACCAGTAAATTGTTTAAAATAGTTATGCTATTTGTTTGAACAGCTGCTATGGTGCCGGTTGTTTTATTAATTTTCAGATTATAGATGGATTTTGATCCACTGTTTCCGATATATATATTTTGTGTTCCTGTACCATTGAGAATAACCAAACCGGCATGCGTCCCACCATTTGTTACAAGTGATCCGGTGCTGTTGTTGTTAAAGTGACCGGCGATGGAAATATCATAATTGTTACTGCTCACATCGAGCGTAGCTGAATTAATTGTTAAATTACCCGAAACGACAATATCTCCGCCGAGTGTTTTGGTGGTGGCTGTATTTAGTGTAAGATTACCATAGGTAATTCCTCCTACCGTTTGATCAAATGATTGATTGTAATTGGTTGTACTGGTTGGATCAAACCCGTATGCAGCAAAACCGGAAGGACAGTTGTTTGTTCCGTTTACATTGAGTTGCTGTCCTGCTCCTAAAATAAATGTTCCCGTGCCGGAGCCGGTAATTTTAAAATTGTTATTCAAAATAAGTGCACTACCGACTGAGCTGAAATAAACATCCACCCCGCCTAGAATAGCAATATCTCCAGACACTGTGACATTTCCGGAGGTGGTTAAACTCAGGTTGTTGAATTGACCACCGGCAATTGTCTGCCCGGCAGTTCTGTTGAATGTCATCGTTCCGGTTCCCGTATACGAACTGGTTGTGGCCGTCCATGTGGAACCGTTAAATACATGAGAACCTCCATTGTCATCGAACATCCCTCCGGAGTTAATTGTAACGGTTCCCGCATTGCTTGAGGATAATGTCAACACTTCAATACCTGCAGGCGCTTTTAACGTTGCACCGTTATTGATGACGGTATTGTTGAAAACAGAATTGTTGCTTGAAAATGTTTTAACCCCTGAACCGGATACGGTAAGGTTATAGAAGGTAGCATTATATATCGCTTGTGCACCCGTTTTATTTAACACCACTGTAGAAGTATTGCTTGCATTCGCTGTAAAAGAACCACCGTTGTTTGTGTAATCACCTCCGATATTCAGCGTGATCCCTGCTGCAGGATTAATCGTTGCATCATTAATTGTAAAGCCTCCGGCTGTTGTTATTCCACCTGTTATGTTATATGAACTTGTTGCTCCGTTAAAAACTACATTTCCGAAAGCATAATTACCTGTTGTTTTCGGATCAAGTGTGTAGGATCCGGAGATCGCATTAAACGTAACAGTTCCATTGCCATGAATAAATGAGGTTCCGGAAACAGAACCTCTTGTCCATGAACCGCCAACAGAAATTTCTACATCTGTATTAGCGACATTTAAAACACCTGCTCCGGTGGTTCCAATAATAATCGCTGATTTTATATCCAGGTCGGTTCCAGGTATACTGCCATTCAAATCCAGGCGGCCGTTTGTAATGGTCAGTGTTTTACATACAGCAGCTCCACTTGTTGCATCAATAACCGGACTTACATTTGGCGACACAACAGCTCCAATTGTACAATTTGTAACCGAATTGGGAACCGTACCTGTGCTCCAGTTTCCGGCGGTATTGAAATTTGAGCTGATACTTCCAATCCAGTTTGCATTAACAGAAGGTGGCCATTTTATTTTACCGGTTGTTGCAGACAAGTCATCGCTTTCATATAGATAACTACCAAGGGCACCTGAAATCACATCAACAAATTCTATTGTTGTAGCTGCCGCGCTTCTTTTTACGTTAAAACGATTGGCAGGTACAGGTGTCACTGCATAGTTAAACGTTACATTCGCAATGGTTCCGCTTGGCGCAGGTGCTTCCACATCCAGATAATAACGGTTGGCCGCACCGGTACCGGTAGTATTCATATTGGACCAGGTTCCATCAGAAAAATTATTTGAATTGTTAATTGTTGCTGAACTCGTAACAACCATACCTGCATCGGCCAGGTAATTAATAGCATAATACCTCGCCTGAATCTCCGCTCCGCCAGTGACTGTAATCGCTGTGTAATATCCGGATGCTTGTGTTCCGCCAGTTACAGCGGTTAATGTGGCCAATGCAACATTGGATGTTCCTACGAGAATTAATTTTGCAGATGCACCCGTTACATTCATAACACATTGCGAAACTCCGGCAGTTGAGCTACCCTGATTATTGAAACTTAAAACTGCATTTGCATTTACATTCAATACTCCATTTATAGTATACGTCTTCACTGCTGCTGCATTTCGTCCCAGATACAGTACAAGTCCATTTAAGTTAAGTGTAGCCAAAGAACCAAGCGTCATATCCGATTGAATGGTTGTTGAATTGGATTGTAATGTATATGACACAGCCGCGCCTGTAGGTGCAAAATTCACAGCAAAAAACGGCGATGTGTTGACGGTAATATTTACCGCAGCTGAATTGACGGAACCATTTCCGTTAAAATTAACGGTATTTCCATTGTTGGTAAATGTACCATTGCAGGTCCAGTCGCCCTTTACATTAATTGTATTGGCAGCAGCACCTGGATTGAAAGTTGACGAGGCATTGATAACCAAATTTTCAACCTGCCAGGTGGTTGTCGAAGCAAGCGATTTTGTTCCCGCACCGATTGTAACGTTTCGTGCAGTGAATGAAGTTGCCGGCGTTACCGCATCGTTAACAGGTATAACGGCATTCCCTCCGTTAAAAACCAGATTCGAATTGCTGGTTGTCCAGTATCCGTTATTGGTAACCGCCCCTCCAAATGTATGTGTAAGTGTTGCGGCGGGAACTGCCGATCCTCCCATATCAAAACGTGCATTTGTATTGATAACGGTCGTTGCTGAAATATTCAATCCATTCGTTGTTATCAACACGCCCGGATTATTTGTATTGCTAACAGCCAACGAATTATAGGTATTCGAAGCTCCCGGGTTAATTGTTTGCAAAGCCGTACCGTTAAATGTATACAATCCATTGGTATGATTGTATGTTCCGTTATTGGTCCAGGTTGATCCCGAATAAAAAAGGTTGCGGGTACAGTTTACTGTAATTGTATTGTTAATGGTAACTGTACCGGAGATATACACGGTGTTGTTTGCAACACTTGGCCGTGTACCAACCGTTTTAGTTGAATTTAGCGTTCCTCCGTAAATAAGATTTCCCACTGTAAAATTCGCGCCGTTACTCCCATTATAGAAGTTTTGATCACCTCCCGTTAAAGAGATAGTCGAGGTTGCCAGTGTTGGTGTATAATTGCGGATATCGATATTGCTTCCGCTAAATGTCATATTGAATCCACCATCAACGAGTATTGCATTGGTACTCATTGAAAAATCGCCGGCGCAAACCAAGTGTGTATTCAGTGTTTCATTGGAGGAAGCGGAAATCGGATTGAGATTTAAATTTCCATAGGTTACGTTGTTGCATTGTACCGTTTGTGAACCCGCACCATTCAACGTAACTGTTGAAGAAGCATTTAATGCATAGGTTGAAAAGCCGGTCGGAAATGCGACCGAAGCAGTAAGTGCCGAAGTGAGCGTAGCTCCGCTTTGTATTGTTAATGTTTTTGAAGCTCCTGTGCAGGTTGTCGTATATACTCCCATGCTAAATGTGGCTCCATTTTGTATGGTTAAATTACCGGTGATTAAATCAAGATTTGCCAACTGAGATTTTGTTCCGGTACCAGCAAGAACAAGATTGTTAAATCCCGTTATGTCTGCATCAATGTTCCAGCTACCGCCATTTTGCGTCATTGTACCACTGCCCCAATTGATTTGCGGTGCACCCGTTTGCTGACTAAATGTGGAACCGGATAAATACATGCTGTTGTTGCTCATATTAAGTGTCACATTGATATCAGATCCGCTATTTCCGATTAGGATCGCATTTTGAATGTACAAATCGCCGAGTGCAGTCTTTGTTGTTGCTGTACCTACATTCAATGCATACAAATGAAGATTACCGTATCCCGGTGAAGGAACGCCATAAACATTTTGCGCCCCATTCGCCTGATAGCGAACTGTACATGTTGAAGAGAGCGAAACCGTTTCAAAAACAGCAGGGAATGCTCCGTAGACAATAAAGGTGTTTGAACCGGAAATTGTAAATGAATTATTTCCACCACCATCAGATATTACAGCTGCAGCGGCAAGTGTTACAGTACCAGAATTGGATGAAAATTGCAGGTCCCCGTTTACCTGTTCACTTGTATTAATATTTTTTGTAGCAGAACCAGACAATATCAGATTATTAAATGTGGTGGATTGAGATCCAGCGATTGTTTGTGTTCCTGAAATTCCATTTAGGCTTACTGTTCCCGAACTTGACAAACCGCCAACACAATTGTTCGTCCAGTTACCAGCAACAGAAATATCATTTGCTCCGGCATTTAATTGGGAGATCCCTGCTCCTCCATTTCCAATAGTTAGTGCCCCTAAAATATTAACTGCATTTGCAAGTGTTTTTGAGCCAGTAGTAGCAGCCGTCGCATTATCCAGTACCAGGTTATAGAACGTAGCACCAGAAATCGTTTGCGTAGCTGTTCCTGCTTTACTCAATGTCACTGTACCTGCCTGATAGCTGAATGTACCACTTCCCACTGTCCAGTTACCTTTACACGTAACGCCATAATTTGCTCCTGAGACATCAAAAGTACCGTTGCTGATCGTGATATCATTGTTTGCTGTAATTGCAGCACCTAACGTATAGGTGGCACCGGTGCCGTTAATTGTCAGATTATAAAAAGTGAAATTACCAGGTGTAATAAGACTCGTACCTAAGGTACCTGTAAACGCCACGGTACCTGCTGTTGGGGCAGAAGCCGCCCCGGAGTATGAAAATGCACCTTTAACATTGAATGTCCCTGCTCCTCCAAAAGCAAGAATATTATTGGAAAGTATGGAGACATTGCCGGACGAAGTAAGGACACCTGCTGCAGTCAAATTCAGCGTAATGGCTGTCCCTGCTCCAGCATCAATGGTTAAATTATTTGAAACCGCCCCAGCCGCATTTACAGTAACAGGATTACTAAATGCTCCAGCTTTTATCGAGTGATCTATGTAGACATTATCTGTTGCTGTTGGTAGTGTTCCACCGCTCCAGTTGGCTGTATTGAACCAGTTTCCGTCATTTCCTGCATCCGTCCAGAAAAATCCATTGTAGCTCCATCTCACGTTACCGGTTGTTGCAACGCCATCATCATTTTCATTCGATGCCCCCTGTAGCGCACCCGAAGCATCAACAAATTGAATATACCCCGTTGTACCAGCGCTTGCTTTTACATTTTTTGAACCAGCCGTTCCAACATTAAAGGTCGTATTGGTTGCAGTAATGGTCCCCAGTGCAATTCCGGAAACATCCAGGTATTGTGTTAAACCTGTTGATGCGGGCGAACTAAAAATACCATAACTTAAATTGTTGGTTGCATCAATTGTTGTTGTTCCGCCAAGCGTAATTCCCGTTGTTCTTAAACTGGAGAAGTTGTAATATTTTGCATGAAACACTCCCGCCGACTGATTAATGGTATATCCTGTTGCACTCGAACCATTTGTTGAAACACCAGCATAGGCAGACGAGGTACCTACCACTTTGAATACGGAGCTTGCATTGTTTATTGCAATAACAGTCTGGTTGCTCAACTTCAAATTGGCTCCGGCATCAACATACAGTGTGGCTGCGTCAACAGATATAACATTTGTTCCGAAAGCGGCACCTGTCAAACTTAGCGTTTTTCCGTTTAATAAAAAGGTTCCGGATGTTAACGTCAGAATGCCGCCATTTACCATTGTCAAATTATTGTTCAGCTGATAGGTTGCGGTTCCTGCATTTAAAACAATGCTCCTGAAAGAAGTGGAGGCTGTTGTACCGGGGTCAAATATTTTGGAACCGCTGGTTGCGGTTAAATTAACCACACATCCGATATTGTTAACCGTAAATATATCATTGTTTAAAAAGTCCCCACCAACATAGGCATCTGCCGATGTCTGAAGATTTACGGTACCTACACTAATTGTAAAATTATTTTGTACAGTTAAATCACTTCCTGCTGCAAAAGCTACGGAGTTTCCTGACGTCGCTTTATTAATTGTAAGATTATAAAAATTTTGCCCTGTACTAAACCCTGTTGACGTACCGGAGGTAACCGAGGTGTTTCCTCCAGTAAGTGTTACTGTCCCGGCACGACATGTAAAACTACCGTTGTTGACCCAGTTACCGCCCACACTGATTGAATAGTTGCTCGCAGAAACATCCAATGTTATATTCGCATTAATCGTAAGGTGACTATTTAACACGAGATTATCGGTCAATGTTTTTGTTGTACCGGATGTTCCGCTCGCTGTAAGAATATTAAAAGGACCGGCTCCAATGTTTTGTGATCCACCATTTAACAAAAGCGTGCTCCCATTTGGGTTGAGAACACCCGTTCCTCCGGTATTGATCCAATTGCCCATTAACGTACAGGTAGCATTGCTCCAGGTAACCGTAGACGCTGTAATATCAAAATTTCCATTTACCAGGAATGCATTATTTGAAAATGATTTTATACCTGAACCGGAGCAGCTAATATTATTATAAGTAGGACCAGTTAATGAGTTATTTATTGTTTGCGCCGTATTTCCGTTAAATATGATCGTCGATCCCGTTGAAATAAAAGTTGTTCCGGAATTAAGTACCCAATTTCCACCAACCCTGATTGTTGCATTTGTTGCATCCAAAGCAGCCTGATTAGCGGTTAGTGTAACATTACCATTTATATAAATAGCTGTTTGTACAATTACACTCGGAGGAGAACTACCCTTTGTTATCGTAAGATTTCCAAAATAACTTGTCGAAGGTGTCGCAATATTGATGGTTTGATCCTGCGTTGTACTGATAAATGTTGTTGTAGCCGTTTGTGTAAATATACCGGTTCCGAGTTGCGTCCAGTTTCCACCTATCTGAACATTTCTGCTGTTTGCATCGAGGGTTGCACCATTGTTTATTGTCAGGTTCCCATAGATAAAAGTTGTATACCCGGTAGTATTGTTTATAGACACAGGGGCACTTGTATTCGCTATCACCAGGTTTCTGAACGGGCAGTTCGCGTTGTTATATCCGATATATTGCTGAACATTTCCATCAAAGGTAAACGTTGATGTCGCCCCTTGTGTGGGATATACATTCGCCCACAACAGCCAGTCACCGGCAATTGTATGATTAAAATTTCCATCGTCAAAATTGACACTACCTCCCGCATAGCTTAAGTTTCCATTGATATCAAGAGGGCCACCAGCTTGTTTCACATTTGTTCCTGATGATCCGCTTAATTCGATGTTTCCATAGCTGAATACCCCCGTTGTATTTTGGTAAGGAATGATCTGGGTTGTTCCATTTGTACTGTTATTAAAACGTACGCGACTTTGATTTGCAAGGGTCGCATCCAACGAAATATTTGTGAAATTGTTTAACGTTGCCTGAAATTCAGAAGCGGTTGCACCACCTACATTCAACTGAACGTTGCTACCCAATGAAAAAGTTCCGGAAGGGGTTCCATCTAACATTGTATTTGACTGCAAATCGATAATGTTCAGAAGTGCAGATGAACCACCGGCATTTGTTGCTGTAAAATTTCCGTCGACTGTTATATTTGTTGAAATTGTTCTTGTCCTGGAAGTAGTAGGTGCAACAGATTGGGCTATTACCAAATTATTAAAATTATAGGTCGCTCCGGTTCCCAACGATTGATTTGTATTGTTGGCATCCATCGTAAATGTCTGGTTATTTGACAACGAACATGTTCCCGTATTTGAAACAGAACCGATCAATGTCACATCAACACCGGAAAAATCAGCCGTCACCGCATTTAATGTTAAATTTCCATTAATCGTAAGGAGACCACCACTTACCGTTTTTGTATTGTTCAGTAGTTGCAGATTTCCATAAGATATGCCTGCGCCGGCAGTTATTACCTGATCTCCGGCCATGTTATATCGTACCGTTGTGGTGTTACCTATCGAGTAAAAAGCAAAACCTGTTGGAAAGTTTGTAATGCCGCCTGTTGGCTTTGTTAGTCCGCTTATATTTAATGCAGTAGAATTGGCCAGTGTAAAATTCGATCCGGTAGAAACAATTCCGGTATTGTTAGAAATTGTAAACGTTCCGGCATTTACAGTAAGGTCATCATTAAAACGAAATTGCCCGGCAGTTACACCAGTCAACAAAGTTGTTACGTTACCCGTAAATATCCAGGCCGCCGTGCCCATATTGGTTATATTTCCAATGCTGTAATCATAACCCGTGACCAGGTTCCCGGAAAAATTAATGATACCTGAAAAATTCAATACACCTGTATTATTGATCGTCATTCCACCGGTAAGCGTGTGGGCCGCAGAAGCGTCGTTCACAGTAACACCGGCTCCTACTGTAAAAGCACCGGTTGCTGTGATGCCTCCAACAATTGTTTTAGTTCCACCCACGGTAAATGCAATCCCTACAAAGCTCGTATTGTTTACATCAATCGTTTGTGATGTCGCGTTGTTAAAGGTCACTGTACCGCCGGAGGCAGTAAATGTGCTTCCTGTATTCACCGTAAAAGAACCTGTTACGGTTAAATTTTGAGCGGTTGTTACCGGTGTGCTGTTTGTTACTAAAAAATTACCAGTTACTGTAGTGGTGCGCGTAATATCAGCACCGGCACTACCAGCGCTAATTGTTAAATCATTAAATATTGGTGTGGAAGTACCTGTAATTGTTGGAAAACCTGTACCATTCATTGTTGTATTACACACTCTTGTAACTGCTGTGTTCACAAGATTAAATGTACCTGCATTGCTGATGTTCCCTCCAACTGTTAATGTGTGTACGGCATTAAATGCACCAACATTCAGGTTTGCACCTGCTAAAACCGACAGGTTCCCTGCTATTGTAACGGTTCGCGCAGTAGTGGAATTACCGATTGTAAGTGTTCCGGAGGCCCCTGCTCCTATTGTTAATACAGCCACACTGATGTCTTGATCCAGTGTGATGGTATGCCCGTTTTGTATGATAAAGGTATTCGTTCCATCGGTTAAATCGGCTGCAACAGGATTACTACCTCCTCCACCGGAATTGGTGTTCCAATTGGAAAGCGTGCTAAAGAGTTGATTGTTTGCTTGTGAATAATAAGTTGCGGCAAACGTAAAGTTGCAAAACGAAAGAGCAAAAAAAATAAAGATAAACCTTGTAGAAAAAAATTTCATTTTATTGTTTTTGGAGTTATACGAAAAAATTTAAAATTAGATACTAACCTTTGCTGCTGAAGCAATTTTATCGACAAAACACAAAAACTATATCACAAGAGCTACTTATCAGCAGACTAATAAAAAAATCAGAGCATTGTAAATGCCCTGATGTCACAGACACTTGAGCTATTTTAATACCATTCGCTGCAAAGGAAAGAAATAAAAAAAACTAAAAAAAAATTAAGGGCAGGTAATTTTCACCGATGGATAAGAAAAAAGACGACTTCGTTCAAAAAACATATTTTCAGCGTTCTTAAGTACGTCATTTTTAGGGGAATGTATAAATTAGAAATTTGTTTTATCAATTTACAATAACTTCATTTTTCTTCTGTGTAATATATTTTATAAAATTTTCTTCCGTCTTTGTCAACCCCCTGCTCAATCAGCTCTTTGTTTCCATGAATATAAATGTGGAAATTTTTGTCCAATTTCAATACACTTTTAAAAATACGACTCTGTTTTTTAACGGCATGTGTAGATATTTCAAATTCATCATCGATTTCCAGGTTGTGATCTTCCTGGTAGGTTTCATTATAGTTCCTAAATGATTTTATCACATTTGCATCCTGAAAAACTTCTTTTTCAAATTTCTTTTTATCGAAATTTTCATTGCTTTTGAAATACTCTACCGATTTGTTAAGCAAATCTATTTGATCCGTTTTTGTTATTTCAAATTCTTCTGCAAATTGTTTGGAAACATAGTTTTTGGCAATATCAAGAAAATTCTTTGTGTGATGATACGCATCACTTAAAGGTTTCAGCATTAAAAAATCATTCTTCCAGAATTGCGCCTCAGACGACCGGTTGGCCCTATCGACAATACAAACTTTAAAACCATTTTCCTGCTCGGTATTGAAAATCAAACATCCTTTGTCCAATTTCTCGATATTAATTCCATCTTCATAATCAACAGAAAAATCTCCTTCTTCGTTGTTTGTTTTTATAAAATCCTGACGATTCTCCGATTTAAATATTCCTAATGCTTCTACTTCTTCGTTATCTAAAGTTAAGTTGGTAAGATGCGCCACGAACAAGTCACCCGCCTTTATTTGCGGATGTACTGATAATTCATACAAGTGCTTTGCAATGCTTACACTATTACCATGAAATTTTCGCGCGTTTTCAAAAACATCCAACGCAAAATTATAAATGGGGTTTAATGTAAAATCTTCATTCGTAAATGTAAACGAGTGAAATTCCTGATTTGTAAAAGAACTCAGGAAAAATTGTTTCAACAACGCTTGCAATTTATCATCACTACTCTCAAGAGGTGATTTGGAAGTATAAAGCTCTTCTCCGTTCGTTTTGTTTCCCACCTGATGAAGAGAAACTTTTTTAATGTTACAATTGGTATAATCAAGCATAATCTGAATCTTTTTATTTTCGAAGGCTTTGTTTCTTAGCGGCTATCATCATGTGTGGACTGAATGATAGCAGGTTTTTATCGCGTTCTGTAATTGTTAGCAATTCCATCATTCGTTTCTTGATAGCAGCATCTGCTCTGGATGCAAAATAGTTTTTATCCAACCAGATCATTCCTTCAACAGCGACTATATCCAGAACGTTAAATGTTGCTTGCTCAAATTCTTCCTGTAATTGTTCTTGCTTATGGTAAAATGCTTTGGGTAATATTCCAGGCATGTTGGCGGGAGCCTCATGAATTCCGTTTTCCAATTCTTGTTTACACATCTGAAAAAACTCTTTTTGACGCATCACACCTTGCAGTAGGGAAACCATCGTTGAAGCTGTATAATTAATCGCAAACCCAAGCACAATACCTCCGGGTTTCAATATTCTTTTTGCTTCTTTTAAACAATCAAGGCGCTCGTTCTTTTTTTGCAAATGATACAGAGGGCCATGAAGAATAATAACATCCGCATAACGATCCGGAAAATCAAGTTTCCTTGCTTCACCAAGTACACAATTAAATTTATTTTTTGACTTCGCGGAGCGTTTCTTCGCTTCTTCCACATGCTTTACAACGGGGTCAATCAAATGGACTTCATGTTTTAGTTCCGCGAGCCATTCGGCATAAATTCCGGGTCCTCCACCAACATCCAGGATAATGCTTTTCTTCTTCGTTAAATACCGCTGAATTAATTCTTTATTTCGCTCAAACTCCAAGGGGCCCAACCCCACTTGCAACCGGGTTTGTTCCTCTGTTTCGGAATAAAAGGAGTCAATTTTCTTATCAATCAATTTTTTTGTGCTCATTCTATAATTATAGAGGTGCAAATATAAGCAAAGCGGAGGAGAAATAGGGAATATTGACCACGTCTGATTCTTATCAAATACCCTTTCTTTTTGTCTTGAAAGGTAACTATATACGAGTTAGACCAAAAAATAACTGAATTTTTTAAGGATGTAAATAAGAGATCTGTTAAATGGGTCTCTTTTTATTTTATGTAGGTATTTATAGGTATGAAATATGGCGAAGAAGTGGTTAAATTGTTTCAATATTATATCGACAATAATATTAGACCAAAGGACGAAAATAGAGTTGCAATTGTGAAAAATAATGTTGTACTTGGTGTTTATTCAACGCATATGGAAGCAGGTGAAGAAGCTGACAAAAAATTGGAAAGGCTAACCTATATGCTATACGTGTTTTATCCAATTCTACCTTGTCTTGAAAAATTCAACTTCCCGTATTCTCAGTCTTACGCAAAGCTCGGAGGGACTGAATCTTAGATTAAAACGTGAAATAACTATTATTAATCCTATTAATGGTGAACACGCTATGGTAACTGCTGTATGGGATACAGGTGTTAATTACTCAGTAATAGATGAAACAGTAATTGATAAACTTAAATTAAGTCCATCAGGTACGATGCCTAGCCAATCTACAAATGCTGACTCAGAAACTAGAAACACATATAAAATTCAAATGTTTCTCAGAAATGATTTTTATTTTAATGTTAACGCAATTGGTATAAAATCAGTTGACGTTGAATGTCAAGCTTTAATAGGAATGGATGTAATATGTGCGGGAGATTTTTCTATAACAAATTTTGAAGGTAAAACTTGCTTATCATTTAGAGTTCCATCTCAACATAGAATAGATTATGAAAACAATCTTTAATCCTTCTTTGTTGTTTTTTTAGTGGTTTTCCTTTTAGGTTTGGGTAGTGGTTTATCTTGAACAGAGGCTTTCATAACCTTTTCAAAGAGAATCATGGCATCCTCAATATTTTTCTTGTTTTTATCTTTCATAGTGTAATTTTTATCTGCACAATACAATATAAATTGTGTGGCCCCGGTCGTATTACCTTATCAAAAACAGCATAACCGTTTTCATCCGTAACCGATCTGATGGTGTCATAATCAACGCCCTTATAACTTGCACGTTTACATATCAGCTGCATTTGAACATTATTGAGTGGTTTATGCGTCTCATTGTATAGTGCCACACATTTAAACGTTTGTCTTTGTCCGAAACTGATGTTATTAAAAATGAATATAGCTATTCCTAAAATAAATTGCTTCTTACTGAATATCATAAATAATTTAAAGTCCTGTATTTAAAATTTTATATGTTTTTAGAATTATCATAAAACAATTCCATCAAGCTCTAATTATTCATGCAAATAATTTGCATCATTAACAGTTTAAACATACAAATTTTTATAGGAAATTAAAAGAGAAAAAATACGAAGAGAATAAATTTCAGTCTGTGGAGCAAGTGTTGAGGTTTATCGAAACTGATACTCGTATATAACAAAACGTTAATCAATAAAAACTATAACTCATATGTGTACCGAAGTGGTTAAATAAAATAAGACCACATAGGTACACATAGAATCGCTTGTTTATTAATGTTGTTCAACTGGTACACTTGAGGATTTTTTATTTTCTATTATTTTATGCACCCTGTAAACCAGGAGTATAGAAATAAGTGTAATACCAACAATTACATAACCCAATGTATCGTAGTGTTCGAGCGGACTGGCTTTATCTTTTTGTACAACAATCATCCCTCCAACAGCAGCAGCAATACCACCTGCAATTTGTTGTAAGGAAGAATTGATGCTCATAAACGCCCCTCTGTCTTGCATATTAGGCAGTGCAGATGTTAGCGCCATACTTGGAACCATTCGCCCCATGATACCAATCATCATCAACACATTCATCACAATCACTACCCATAATGATGTAGCTGAAAGATTGGTGTATATGACTACCACCACACACATCCAAATACAAGCCGCAGCAAACAATTTAAACTTGTTGACTTTATCACTAAACTTACCCATAAACGGCATAATAAATAAAGTGGCAATACCTGCAAACATGAACAGTTCTACTAACTGCTCTTGCGTAATGCGCAAGTTATTAATGGCAAAAGCGCTACCCCATGGCATCATCATAAAACCTCCAAGTGATAGTAAACAAGTAGCTAAAAAACCTACCCGGTATTCCTTTTTGGAAACAGTATGTAATAAATGCGCTACAGGATTTCGATCCCCTTGCAGGGCAAGGTGCTGATCAATTGGTGCAACACGTGTTAAAATAAGTGTCCAGATAAGAAATGCTAAAACTACAATTGCTAAAAAAGGTGCATTCCATCCAAAGTGATTTGCAAAATATAAACTTATAGGTATTCCTAAAACCTGGCTCGCGCCAAATCCCATTTGCATAAATCCCATTACTCGTCCACGTTGTTCCAACGGAAATAAATCGGCAACAATAGCCATGGAAATAGAACCTATTACTCCTCCAAATAAGCCGGTAACAATGCGGGCTATTAAAAGCATGGTGTAGGAATGTGTTAATCCGCACATCAATGTGCCTAAAATAAATCCGATGTAAAAAAACAACAGTAATTTTTTACGATCATAACGATCTGCAAAGCCTGCTGTTAAGAAACCGCTAATCCCTGCAGTAATTGCATATGCAGAAACGGCCAACCCAAATTGAGTTGTTGTCAGATCCATCGATTTCATCAACATATCTCCCAGTGGAGACATTACCATAAAATCAAGTATGACAGTAAATTGAGTCAGTGCTAAAATAACGATGATAAAAATTTGATAAGAAGATAATTTTGCCGGAGTAGGTTTCGTTTGTTCCATTGTTTGGTTATAAATAATGCCT
>DAORKB010000003.1:0-53255 GCA_035439365.1 Bacteroidia bacterium | reverse complement strand
TCCTATGCTCAAAAAGATACGGTAATAAATGGTGTTCGGTATAAAGCCGTCAAAAAGAAGCAAACTGAATTCAGAAATGGCAAGCGTCTTATTCCATTAGACAGCCAGTTTGTTATTGAAAACAAACGATTTCAATACTATAACAACTGGATCAATATTGGGATCGGTGCACAACAAAATCTAACGTATGGTATAGGCCTTGGTTTTGCCGGAAGCGCCGATGTCAATTTCCACATCAAACGATCCTATTTCCAGGTTGGAGTAATGCTAACAGGAGAAAAAGTTCGCTCATATAATAATTATCAGGCTCATATATGTTACGGAACCAGGTTTGAGGACAAAGATGTTCACATTGCAGGGTTTGCCGGAATCTCCTATTCTTCTGGCAATGGAAGGGATAGTGACAGTACTTACAACAGGCGCTATCAACACCCGGGGATTTATGCCGAAGCAGAAATTGTCAAAAAAATCAGCTATGATATTGGGATTGGAGGTTCACTGTTTGGTGATTGGAACAAGGAGCAATCCATGATCGGTGCACGGTTTATCATGTATTTTTCTGCTGCTTTCATTGGCAAAGAGAAATCTTCGAACAGTGAAAACGAGTAGCAAAAGATTTAAACAAATTTTTCTCCTTTTGTCACCTTTACATCGTTCACAAAAGTACGTATGTGCTGTTCATCTTCTTTTTTGCAAATCAACAAAATGCTATCCGATTCAACAACAATATAATCTTCCAGACCTTGTAATACGACTAATTTATCTTTTGGAACATTGATGATGCAATTTTTTGAATCGTATAACATTGCATTTTTTCCAACAATAGCGTTTTGGTTTTCATCGTGAGGAATGTGTTCGTAAAGTGATCCCCAGGTTCCCAGGTCACTCCAACCAATAATGGATGAACGTACATATACATTTTCTGCCTTTTCCATTACGGCAATATCGATGGATACATTTTTACAGTTGGTGTAAATTTTTTCAATAAATTCTTTTTCAGCCGGTGTATTGTATTTATCGTTTCCTTCTTTAAAAAGCACATCCAATTCGGGAGCATGCTTTTCAAAAGCTTTGATAACGCTATTTACGCTCCAGACAAAAATTCCGGAGTTCCATAAAAAGTCACCACTTTGTAAAAAGAATTTAGCCATTTCCAACTCTGGCTTCTCCGTAAATGTTTTTACTTTTTTAATTCGTTTATCTTTTTCTTTGATTTCAGATTCAACAAATTGAATATAGCCATAGCCAGTATCGGGGCGGCTGGGGCGAATTCCAAGTGTTACCAGACAATCTTCGGAAGCTGCCTTTGCAAAGCATGCTTTAATTGCTTTAATGAAAATATTTTCTTTTGTGATAAGGTGATCTGAAGGTGCAACAACCGTTAATGCATTTGGGTTTAACTGAGCTATTTTATAGCAGGCATAGGCAACACAAGGAGCTGTATTTTTCCGGGCTGGTTCACTTAAAATGTTTTTATCGGCAATATCACTAATTTGTTCTTTTACCAAATCAATGTAATCTTCATTGGTAACGATGTAAATGTTTTCTTTGGGACAAAGTCTCAGAAAACGGCTGTATGTTTGTTGCAACAATGTTTTACCAGTACCTAAAATATCGATAAATTGTTTTGGGTGAGCGGTTCTGCTCATGGGCCAAAACCGGCTTCCTACGCCCCCAGCCATTATTACGCAATAATTATTTTCCACTTGAACAAATTTTTTATTACTAATTAATTAAGAGCCCAGGTTTAGCTAGTACCAGCATAAACACCCATGATACACATAACGTGTATCATGGGTGCTGATTTAAATTAGGATAATTTTTTTAGTGACTTACGAAGGTTTTCAATTACTCCTTTTACATCCTCTAATTTGCAAGTTCCAACTGATAAGCGATACCAGCTTGAATCTGAAGAAGCACCGAATGCATAAAAGGGAACCAATGCTACATTTGCATCATCCAAAATGTATTTTGTAACATCTTGTGTGGTTTTCAGGACTACTCCTTCCTGAGTTTTTAATCCGTGTAACGCAAATTGAACAGTCAGATAAATAGCAGCTTCCGGTGCAATTGCATCAACTTTATATCCTTCTGCTTTTAGCGATTGAAATCCTTCATAGAATCCGACCAGACGATCATTGATTTTTGATTTAATTTCTCCTAAAAACTGATCGTATTGTTTCAAATTATCTAAATAGGAACCTGTGGCTAATTGCTCTGCTTTGGGAGCCCACGCTCCAATATGCGTTAAAATGGATTTCATTTTATCAATCACCTTTTTTGGGCCCAAACTCCAACCCACTCTAACTCCTGTTGCAGCGAGCGATTTGGATATACCATCAATAAAAATGGTGTAATTTTTCATCTCTGGACGCAATGAAACCGGATTGTAATGTTTTGTGTCACCAAATGTAAGTGCCCAATACATTTGATCATACATGAGATACAACTGTTTTTTGCCGGCAGCATTTCTTTTTTGATTTTCTTCTAAAATCAAATCACAAATTTCTTCTAAATCATTTTTACGGAAAGTTGTTCCTGTTGGATTATTTGGCGAACACAATGCAATTAAATTTGCTTTGGAAATATGTGGTTTCAAATCAGCAGCAGTAGGCATAAATTTATGCTCTGGCTTGGTTTCAATTAATATGGCTTCCGCGTTATTCAAATACGTATAGTGATTATTGTTCCAGGATGGTACCGGAAACAAAACCGTATCTCCCTGATCAACCACTGCTCTGAAAAGGGCATAAATAACAGGGCGTGCACCAGCAGCAATAACAACTTCATCGGGTTTATAATCTAATTCTCCTCGCTCCTTCATTAGTTTTGAAACTGCAGAACGCAATTCCAACATACCATCTGCTGCAGGATAATTGGTTTGATCATTTTCATATTCCTGAATAATAAAACGTTTTAATTCAGAAGGGATTGGAAATACCTTTGGGTTGAAGTCACCTATCGTTAAATTATATACCTTTTCGCCCTTCTTTATCTTCTCATTTACCTCAGCTGCAATCTTAATAATTTCTGATCCAATAATGTTTTCGGCAAGTTTTGATACTTTCAAATCAAGGTTTTTTTCAACTGTTGTTGTGCTCATTTTTTAGAGATTTTTACTGAATTAATAGATCTTGTTTATGAGCTGCAAATTTAATAAAAACCAAGCAGACTACAGCTATTTCTTTCATATTTGAGGAATATTATTTTGGCTGGGAAAAAATGCCAAAACCATCTTTTAAGCCTTGTTTTTGGGGCACAGAAACGAGCTCCACCTCGGTAAGCGGGTTGAATAAATAGGTACGGTTGCTCTTCAATTCCTTACATTTATAGCGTTTACGTACCAACTCGTTCTTAATAAATGTGCGCTCTTTGTTGTATCTAAATGTCGCACCTTCAGGTAGTTCCTCTAACAGAATAGTATCCTGACGGTGATCATACTTCTTAAGCGCTCTTAACAACATGGTATCAGAACAGCTGGAAGCGGCAGGGTCTTGCATATATTTTTTCAATGCCAGGGTCACATCATCCGGAAAAATCTGTTCATGTAAAAAATAATTCATCAATATTTTAAATTCCAGTTTCCATTCGGGTCCATGCGGTAATACTGCGTTTTTATATTTGTTCCAGTTGGTTAAATGTGCAATTTCATGAATCAGTGTGATCAAAAATGCATAGGGATTCATATCGTAGTTGATCGTGATCAGATGATTTTCTCCCCGTGTGGGTGGCCGGTAATCTCCATATTTAGAAGCCCTTGATTTTTTTATTCTTAATTTAAAATCATACTTATAGATCCACTCGGAAATGGTTGGTACTGCTTTTTCGGGAATGTATTTGTGAAGAATGGATTGGTTACGTTCAAGTTGATTCATTCAGAGGTATTCGCTTTTTGTTATTGATCACTAAAAGTACAAAGAAAAAATAATTAGCGCAACAACTGATAAACGATATAGCTGGAAACATAAGCTAATATGCTCATAAACAGGAATTGAGCAAGTGGCCATTTCCAACTTTTGGTTTCGCGATAAACAACCGCCAATGTACTGGTACACTGCATGGCAAATGCATAAAATATCATAAGGGCAAATCCAACGGCTAATGTATACTTGGGCAAGCCATTCTCATCTTTTTCTGCCTGCATTTTCTCGCGTATGGATAGTGTGTTATCTGCATCACCTGCACTGTAAATGGTAGCCATGGTTCCAACAAATACTTCTCTTGCTGCAAAAGACGTAATGAGTGCAATTCCTATTTTCCAGTCAAAACCCAATGGTTTTATCGCCGGTTCTATTGATCTACCAAGCATTCCTGCATACGATTTCTCAAGTTTTTCGGAAGCTATCAGGGCTTCGATTTCCTCTTGTGGTTTTTCGTTTACTATCGATAGCGTTTTATACTTTTCCTCAATTTTTACAAATTCATTTTTAGGGCCATGCGCCGTCAGGAACCATAAAATAACAGATATAGCAAGGATAATTTTTCCTGCCTCCCACAAAAAAACTTTTACTTTATCATAAATCGTTAAACCTACCGAATGCCATTTGGGGCTTCGATAAACAGGCAACTCCATAATGAAATAACTTTTTTCTTTTGCTTTTAAAATCCATTTCATTGCCAATGCTGAAATCATGGCTGCCAAAAACCCTATTAAATACAAACTCATTAATACCAAACCCTGATAATTAAAAAAGCCCAATTTTTTATCTGCCGGAACAACTAATGAAATAAGTAATGTGTATACGGGCAGTCGGGCAGAGCAACTCATCAGCGGTGTGATCATGATGGTGATGATGCGTTCTTTCCAATTGCTAATTGTACGTGCACTCATAATTGCAGGAACAGCACATGCAACACCACTTATTAAAGGAATAACCGAACGGCCATTTAATCCGAATTTGCGCATAAGCTTATCCATAATAAAACTTACACGTGCCATGTATCCGGTATCTTCCAGTATGGTAATAAATGTAAACAACAATGCGATTTGAGGCACAAATACAACCACTCCGCTTAACCCTGCTAATATTCCATTCACTAGTAAATCACTCAACTCTCCCGTTGGTAATGTTTGTGTGGCCCAATTGGTAAGCGTTACAAACAATGTTTCGATCCACTCCATAGGGAATGCCGCCAGAAAAAAGATGGTTTGAAAAATTAAAAAGAGTATGATCAAAAAAGCGACATATCCAAAAATACGATGCGTTAAAATGCTGTCGAGTTTTTGTGTAAACGATTTGGTTTGTGTGGTCGATTGCTTTGTCATACATTCATCCACAATCCGGTTGATTACTTTATATCGTTCTACACTTTCTACAGACTGAAGGCGGGTTTCATCAATGATAAGTGTATTCAGGGCATCTACAATCCGATTGTAATGTTCTTTTTTTCTATCAAAAATATCCACATGTTTTATTGTATTAACTGTATGAAATGCAGCAAAGTCGCTACTTACAGTTGCAACCGACTTTACCCGATCGATGGCTTCACCTGCAATTTTTTTGACATCAATAAAATCATACGGTGGAATTTGTAACGGTTCTAAGAGTGCTTTTTTCAATTCATCCAACCCTTCGCGATTACGTGCACTGATTGCAATTACTTTCACGCCAAGTCTTTCGGAAAGACGAACGGTATCAATAACAACCCCTTCTTTTTCCAGCATATCCATCATATTGAGGGCAAGAATAACCGGAATTTTCAAATCAATTATTTGCGAAACTAAAAACAGGTTTCTTTTTAAATTGCTTGCATCAGCAATGATGACAGTCACATCGGGATGATCGGGATTATCCGGATTGCAAAGCACCTCACAGGCTACACGTTCATCCAGTGATTTGGGATACAAGCTGTAAGTCCCCGGGAGGTCAACAAATTCGGCAGTTGTGTTGGCAGCAATTTTTGCTGTTCCTACTTTTTTATCGACCGTAACACCTGGAAAATTACCGGTGCGTTGATTTAACCCGGTGAGGGCATTGAATAAGGTAGATTTACCACTGTTGGGATTACCAACAAAAGCAACCTTTATAGAGGATCGTTCGGAAAGATGTACAAAGGATTTAGCTGGATCCACACTCCAAAAATTAATGCTTTGGTTTAAAAAGAGAAACCAAAACGGTAGAGGCTTCTGCTTTACGAAGACTTAATAAATATCCTGAAACAGAGATCGCAATTGGATCACCCAGAGGAGCAATCTGATCAAGTTTAACCACTTCACCAGGTGTACAACCCATTTCCATTAATTTAAGCGCCATTTCTTTATCTGTAAACGAGTCGATAATAGCACTTTGCCCGATTTTTAATTCCGATAAATTTTTCAATGCCTTCTTCTTCATTTAGTTCCAATTACAAAAATACGGCTTTTTAAGGGATGATTAGGGATAATGAATACCTAAAAGTAGGTATTTTGCGCTTGCCAAAATTTTTGAACAAAAATATGTGGTGCTGTCTAACGTCCAAAATGCGGACAATCACCACAATGTTTTTTTTTATTTACACGACATGATGGAGCAGAAAGTAAAACAGCAGTCAGCAGGAACAATAGAAATAAATGCTTTTTCATAAGAATCGATCTGTATTACAAATATAGCAAAACAAAAACATACATATTATCCTCAATTATTCTTATTTTTAGGCCAAATTTCCATGTATCCATGAAATTATTTTACCAGTTTGGTCGTTATTACATGCTTTTGAAACGTACGTTTCGTAAACCGGAGAAGGCATCCATATACCGCGCACGGATTTTCGAGGAGATTGATTCATTAGGCATTGGTTCATTGGGTATTGTGGCTATCATTTCTGTTGCAATGGGTGCCGTTATCACGATACAATCCGCATTTAACTTTGAAAGCCCTCTTATTCCCCCATATGCAGTTGGTGTTGCAGCGCGCGACTCGCTTATTCTTGAATTTTCACCAACCATTGTCAGTCTCATCCTTGCAGGAAAGGTAGGCTCCAGTATTGCTTCCGAAATTGGTACCATGCGTGTTTCCGAACAAATTGATGCATTGGAAATCATGGGTATTAACTCAGCGAGTTTTTTAATTCAACCCAAAGTATTGGCCGCCATGTTTTTCAATCCTATACTTATCATCTTTTCTATGTTTTTCGGTATCATCGGAGGATATGTGTTTGGAATTCTTACCGGTGTTGTAACGGATTATGAATATGTATTGGGAATTACCTATGAATTCAGACCTTACAACGTTGTATATGCATTGATCAAAACCGTAGTATTTGCTTTTCTGATCACCTCTGTTTCTGCCTATCATGGATATTATACACACGGAGGCGCACTGGAAGTTGGACGGCAAAGTACAAAGGCCGTAGTATACAGCAGTGTTTTGATCCTGATCTTTAATTTCCTTTTAACTCAATTACTTCTTGTTTGATACAAATCAAAAACATATCAAAAGCCTTTGGAGATAAAGTTGTTTTAAATGACATCTCTTCCACCTTTGAAAATGGTAAAGTAAACATGATCATCGGTGCGAGTGGCTCAGGGAAAACAACGCTGCTTAAATGTATGGTTGGATTGAACACGATTGATAATGGTGAAGTATTATTTGATGGTCGTAATTTTTTTGATCTCGACTTCAATGGCAAAAAAGAAATCCGGAAAGAAATAGGCATGCTTTTTCAGGGAGGTGCTTTATTTGACTCCAAAACAGTGGAAGAAAATATTGCTTTTCCGATTGCCATGTTTACCGATCTGACAGAGCAAGAGCGCAGAGACAGGGCCAACTTTTGTTTGCAACGTGTAAATCTTGAAAATATTAATCACTTATATCCTTCTGAAATTAGTGGTGGGATGAAAAAAAGGGTAGCAATTGCCCGTGCTATTGCTGTACAACCAAAGTATTTATTTTGTGATGAACCCAACTCCGGTCTTGACCCTAAAACATCAATTGTGATTGATAGTTTGATTCAAGAAATTACAGAAGAGTACAACATTACAACCGTTGTTATTACTCATGATATGAATTCGGTTATTGAAATTGGTGACCAGATCCTGTTTATTTACAAGGGAAACAAACACTGGGAAGGTGGTAAAAGGGAGATTTTAAAAACAGATAACCCGGAGATTATTGATTTTGTGTATGCGACTAAGTTTATGAAAGAGTTGAAGAGTAAATTTTAAGTTGGTGTTCTCTAGTGATTAAATTTTTTATATAAAAACAAAGGCCGGTAAAACCGGCCTTTTGTTTTTTTATGTGAGAAACTGATTATTCAGAGATAACCATTTTTCTAGTCAATCGATGACCATCAACTTGTAGTGTATAGAAATAAATTCCAGCAGCTAATTTTGAATTGTCATATACAATTGAATATGATCCAGCACCTGTGTTTAATTGTGATTGTTCAAACACTCTTACTCCAGAGATGTTGTAAATATAGAAAGAAACATTTTTTGCAGATGATTTCAAGTTATATGCAATTGTTGTTTCTGCTCTGAATGGGTTTGGTGAATTTTGACCCAATGAGAAATTCTCATTTTGCTCAAGAATTCCAACTGTACTTTTTCCTTTTACTTTGAAGCCAATTGCCTGAGTTGTATTAGGAGTTGGAATCATAGATGTATTGTTACCAGCAACTGAGCTAATTCCATATCTTCCGAATTTTGTTAAACGGATACCAGTAGACTTATTGCCAGGTGTTGGATCGATTTGGTGATCTTGCCAAAGAGAATCTTTTGTCGGCACAGGAGATGCTTGTTCCCAAACGGCTGCTGCGAAACCGTTAGTTTCCTGAGGATTCACAGGAGCCTCACCGTTAGGGCCTTGGAATCTGTAGAATACGCCACCTGGTGTATGCGCATCTTTATTTGGAACATATGTATAGAAGCATGCAACGATGTTACCTGCAGGGATAACCTGACCTACTGGTACATAAACGTAATTTGAAGACTGAGGTTTAGCAGTATCTTTATCTGTTAACACACGTTTTGTAAACCATACGTTTGTTGATGGTGCAGCAGGTTCTACAGCAGCCAATGTACCAGGTCCATTTCCTTTCAGTTGTGGCCCAAATGCATACGATCTCCATGAAGAAATCCATGGGCTATACGCTTCGTTTGTGAATCTTTTTTTCCAAACAGCTGTGTTAGAGGTATCACCCCATACAAGCCATACATATAATGTATCGTTTAATGCTTTAAATCCAGGTGCTCTGTTATACGATGCCCAGATGTCTAGTGAGTCGATCGTAAATGGGTCCTTATTTGTAATGATAGGCTCCCAAATTCCAGTTGGTCCGTTTGGCCCTGGTTTTAAAAATACAGAGCTCATATCCAAAACAGTTCCCGCGTAGTTATATCCTACTGTTTGATTCGCATTGTAATTACAAATTTTGGCTGTTGAGTCAGCAAACAAAGGAGCAAGATAAATTGTTTGTTCTCTTGGAGGAGGATCCGTTGAGAGAATCTTTACACCTTTATTATACATCATATCAGCGATCGGATCGATCCAATATTTATAATCTGTACTTCTATCACTATTTGTCTTAATACTCAATCCAGCCTTTCTCTCGAGGGTATTAAGGCTTGGTGCCAATCCCCCTTCACTATTTTGACCGAACATCACACACGAAAGTGCTAGTGCAGCCATTGATAAGTAAATTTTTTTCATAGTTAAATATTTAAGGTTAATTAATAATTCTTAAGGTCAATTCCTAAATTTTAGTCCTACGACAAACCTACTAATCAAAATCGGTTTACACAAATTTTAAAAAATAAAAATTAACCCTAAGTTAAGTTCAACTTATGCCATTTCCTTTTCCATATAACTTTCGATCGGAGGGCAAGCGCAGATAAGGTTTCTATCACCGTGTGCGTTGTCAACACGAGCCACACTTGGCCAGAATTTAGCCTCTTTTACCCATTTCAATGGATAAACTGCTTTTTCTCTGGAATAGCTGTGTTTCCAATTATCATTGATGACAGATTTCGCTGTATGCGGTGCATTCTTAATCACATTATCATCTTTATCGGCTTTACCTGCAATAATTTCATCAATTTCTTTTCTGATAGAAATCATTGCTGAGCAAAAACGATCCAATTCTTCTTTCGATTCACTTTCGGTTGGTTCTACCATTAAGGTATCGTGTACCGGAAACGCCACTGTAGGAGCATGGTAACCATAATCCATCAAACGTTTTGCGATATCACCCACTTCGATTCCAGCCTCACGTTTAAAGCCAACACAATCCAAAATCATTTCGTGTGCACAACGACCATTTTTACCACTGTAAAGTGTTTCGTATGAACCCTTTAAGCTTTCTTTAATGTAGTTTGCATTTAAAATCGCCATTCTTGTTGCTTCCGTAACTCCTTCACCTCCAAGCATTTTTACATAACCATAAGAAATCAGTAAAATCAATGCGCTTCCGAATGGAGCTGCTGATACCGCATGAATTCCCTGATCACCACCTGTTTTAACCAGTGAGTGAGACGGTAAAAACGGTACCAATTGTTTTGCAACACCGATTGGTCCCATTCCAGGCCCACCCCCGCCGTGTGGAATTGCAAATGTTTTATGCAAGTTTAAGTGACAAACATCTGCACCGATATTTCCCGGACTTGTTAAACCCACCTGTGCATTCATATTTGCACCATCCATGTAAACTTGTCCACCATTTTTATGAATGATGTCTGTGATTTCAATAATGCTTTCCTCATAAACACCATGCGTACTTGGATACGTAACCATCAAACACGATAAATTATCTTTATGTTTGGTTGCTTTTTCACGCATATCGTTTACATCGATATTTCCTTTTTCATCACATTTTACCAACACGATTTGCAAACCACACATTGCAGCACTTGCAGGGTTGGTACCGTGTGCAGAAGTTGGGATCAATACGATATTACGGTGTGCATCCCCACGAGATTGGTGATATGCCTGAATTACCAATAAACCAGCGTACTCACCTTGTGCTCCGGAGTTTGGTTGAAAGCTCATTTTTGCAAAACCGGTAATTTCACTTAACGATTTATCTAATTCTTCGATAATTTCAATGTATCCCTCTGCTTGCTCAATTGGAACAAATGGATGTATGTGCGCAAATTCCGGCCATGTGATTGGCATTAATTCAGATGCTGCATTCAACTTCATTGTGCAGGAGCCTAATGATATCATGGAATGGGTCAACGACAAATCCTTATTTTCCAAACGTTTGATATAACGCATCATTTCTGATTCAGAATGATACATATTAAATATAGGATGTGTAAGAATTGCTGAGTTACGTATTTCAACAATTGCTTTCTGACTTAAAACTGTGGCATCCGTAATAACAGAAGGAGTTTTACCAGCCGCTTTTGCAAGTACCTGAATAATTGCATTGATATCATCCGCATCCGTAGTTTGGTCAACAGCAATTGTTAAACCTGTATCGGTATAGCGGAAATTGATTTGAGCAGCTTCTGCCAATACTTTAATTGGTGCATTGACAGTACCTGTTAATTTAATGGTGTCGAAATACGGACCATCATCTACTTTATATCCTAATTTTTTAATCTCTGTAGCAAGTGCTACTGCTGAATAATGCACTTGTAATGCAATTCCTTTGATGCCATCCGGTCCGTGATAAACTGCATACATACTTGCCATAATTGCAAGTAAAGCTTGTGCAGTACAAATATTTGATGTTGCTTTATCTCTGCGGATATGTTGTTCACGTGTTTGCAATGCCATACGCAATGCGGAGTTACCATCTGCGTCTAAAGAAACACCAATGATACGACCAGGGATAATACGCTTGTACTCTTCACGACAAGCAAAATAAGCTGCATGAGGTCCGCCATATCCCATTGGAACACCAAAACGTTGTGTGTTTCCAACGACCACATCAGCACCCCATTCGCCTGGAGGTGTTAAAAGTGCAAGACTCAATATATCAGCAGCTACTGCGATTGCAATTCCATTACCTTTCGCTTTTTTAACAAAATCAGCATATTCATGAACTTTACCATCCACTGTAGGATATTGTAATAATACACCGTATACGGAGCTATCCAATGTTACGCCTTTGAAATCACCAATCACAAGCTCAATTCCTAATGGAGTGGACCGTGTTTTTAATAAATCTATCGTTTGAGGATAGCATTCGTTCGAAACAAAAAATTTTGTTGCATTATTTTTAACAGCTTCACGGGAACGGTTGCTGAATAACATTGCCATTGCTTCTGCAGCAGCAGTTGCTTCATCCAATAAGGAAGCATTTGCGATTTCCATTCCGGTAAGATCCATCACCATTGTCTGGAAATTTAACAATGCCTCTAAACGGCCTTGTGCGATTTCTGCCTGGTATGGTGTGTAAGCTGTGTACCAACCTGGGTTTTCAAGAACGTTACGTTGAACAACCGGTGGAATAATTGTATTGTAATATCCTAATCCTAAATAGGTTTTAAACACTTTATTTTTTGCAGCCATTTTTCGAAGCTGCTTGTGATACTGATATTCTGTAAGTCCTTTAGGAAGGTTCAATGGTTTTTTCAATCGGATTGCAGAAGGAATTGTTTGTTCGATTAGCTCATCAACAGAGTTTGCTCCGATCTTTTTCAGCATTGCCTTTACATCGCTTTCACTTGGTCCATTGTGGCGATTTACGAATTTATCAGTATGAATCATGGAATTTTATTTTAATTTTGGAATGCAAATATACTTAGAAATTCGATTTGTTCAGCTTCCTAAAGTTAAAGAAATTAAGATTTAATTCATGCTTCTAAACTAATAAAACAGTGCCTGATGATAAAAATCTTTCGAATTGCCCTAATTTTAACCATTTTGATGATAAATACAGGTGTTTCTCAAACCAAAAAAGACCTCGTTTTGAAGAAGGATACGGTTCTGCTTTTAACCGGTGGGATCCTTACCGGCGTTATTTCTGAAATTGCACCTACCTATCTGGTACTCAAAGAGTCGGAAAAAACGGCGCAAGGATCGACAATAGAGACGGACAGGATCTTTTCATATACCAATAAAACAGGTGAACATATACTCTATTACATCGATTCTTCGGCCGGAAACGAATTTACAGTCTCCGAGATGCGGTATTTTATAAGAGGTGAACAGGATGGTAAAAAAGGGTTCAAAGCTAGACCCGCATTTTTTACCAACATGATTATTGGTATTGCAGGGGGAATCAGCGGGACCTTTTTCTTTCCCATTCCTGCTTTTACATTTGCCACACTTGTTGGTTTACCCAAAGTAAAAATTAAGCAAAACACGGTTAGATATCCAACCGATTTAAATCATCCAACCTATGTGATGGGCTATGAACGTATGGCGCGAAGAAACCGTAAAATACAATCGCTCATCGGTGGTGGAATTGGACTGGTAGCTGGACTTGGAACATTTCTGATTTTACAGAATTACGATATCCAGTTGATTAAGTAATATTCAAAACAATATCCTATCCCGAATACTTACCTTTGCAAAAATTCAAAGGAGTGAAATTGACGTTGAAGCGTTTCTGGGATTTTTTACTTTTTGGTAATGTTTATGTTGCCCTGGGTGCCGCTTGTTTGGTTCAAAGCAGCAGCACTCAATTACAATTAAATGATGTATTGATCCCTTATTCTTTTCTCGTTTTTTTTGCTACACTTTTCGTTTATAATTTTCAACGTATTTTTTATAAACCACAACAAAATACAACATTACATTCTGTCAGACGAATTTGGATATTCAATAATGCCTCACTTATAAAAGTACTTGCTTTAATAGGTTTTACAGGTGTTTCTGTAAGTTTTTTTTATGTCGACAAGCATCTTATTTTTTATCTCTCCCCTTTACTTATTCTTTGCCTGGCTTATTTTATACCTATTGTTAAATTACGCAAACATCCATTTTTAAAACTGTTTACACTTGTTAGTGTCTGGACCATTGTAACAGCAGTTGTTCCCATTCTTTTAAAAAATCAATCATTAACAGATTTAAAAAACATCTTTCATATCTGCATTCGCTTTTGTTTTATGCTGGCGATCTGCATCCCTTTTGATATACGCGATTTAAAGATTGATGAAGCAGATGAGATTTCCACACTTCCACATTTATTAGGCGAAAACAAAACAAGAAGATTTGCCATTTTTTTTATGATCCTTTACGAAGCATTAATTGTTGCCGCATATTGTTTTCAGTTCTTGACATTTCCAGTATTCGCTGCTTTGATTTTATCTGCAATTATTAATACGGTATTGGTAGCCTTGAGTAGCTCCAAACGGTCGGAGTATTTTTTTGTAGCTGGTATTGATGGCACAATGATTTTGCAGGGTGTGTTGTTATACCTCGCAACCTGACAGGTTTTAGGCTCTTAAATGTGATTCATTGTATAGCTTGCAATAGATTTAATAGGAGGAACCTGTCAGGTTTAAATTGAATATATTAAATCTCAAAGATTTTAAAAATCTTTGAGATTTGTAACCATTTGTTTATTTTTGACTATGTTCAAATTCGATAGGAGCTATTCCAAAAGTAGTAATCACAAAACATTTGTAAAAGAAAGTGAACATTACAAAGGTTTTACCATTCAGCAAATTGCAGAGGTATTCTTATATCTTCAAAGTGTTGCTTATAATTACGATTTAAGTAATCCACCCAGAATGGATAAAACCATTTATTCGAGTGGAAAACTATAACATGGGAAATATTTTTAATATGAAATCTCAAAGGTTTTAAAAACCTTTAAGATTTTGCAATTTGAAGAACCTGTCAGGTTTAAAGAAATTGTTTTAAACCTGACAGGTTCATTTTATTTCATTAAGTGAGAAATTTAATTCAGCTCATCACCTCATATTACCTCAAACCTGTCAGGTTATGCGGTTTCCTTCTTCAACGCAATCTCCAATGCTTCTGCAAATGCTTTTGCTGTTTTTAATAAATCATCCTGTGTATGTGCTTCACAAACAAAGCCCACTTCATAACCGGAAGGTCCAAGGTACACCCCTCTTTCCAACAACTCTTTATGCAGTATTCTGAAATATTTCATGGAGTCGCCATCAATTTCTTCTGCAGAACGAATCACGTCTTTATCTGTAAATGCAATCCAGAAAATACTTCCAACAGAATAAATTTTTAATTGAGACGCCGCTGCTCCAACATTTTTAAAAATTTCGTCAATCAAAAATTTGGTTTTTGTTTCTAAGCTCTTGTAAAAATCAGGTTTTAAACATTCCGTCAATTGTGCTATTCCTGCTGCCATCGCAACCGGGTTACCACTCAATGTTCCGGCTTGGTATACATTTCCTTCCGGAGAAATGGAGCTCATGATTTTTGCACTGCTTCCATACATCCCCACAGGTAAACCACCACCAATAATTTTCCCATAGGTAATAATATCCGGTTGAATATTATAATAGCCGGCAGCTCCGGTAAATCCTATTCTAAAGCCATTGATCACCTCATCAAAAATCAATACGGTTTTATTTTCTGTACAAATATCACGTAAGAACTGCAAGTATTCTTTTCGTTGCAATAGTAATCCATTGTTTGCAGGAATAGGTTCAATGATCACACAAGCAATCTGATCTTTAAATTCGGTGAAGGCTTGTTTTAGGGCTGCTTCGCTGTTCAATGAAACAACAATGGTTTCATCCACGAATGATTGAGGAATTCCATCAGATGATGTATTGCCGAATGTTACCAATCCTGATCCTGCTTTTACCAATAATGAATCGCTATGACCATGATAGCAACCTTCAAATTTTAAAATTTTATTTCGTTTGGTATATCCTCTTGCTAATCGAATGGCACTCATCACCGCTTCTGTACCTGAACTCACAAATCGTATTTTTTCAACAAATTTATTGTTGGATAAAATCAGCTCCGCCAATTGATTTTCCAAAGCTGTTGGTGCACCAAAAGAGCTACCGTTCTCCACTGTTTTCTTTATGGCATTTACCACTTTTTCATTCGCATGTCCTAAAATCAATGGCCCCCAGGAGCCGCAATAATCAATAAACTCGTTTCCATCAGCATCCCAGATATGTGATCCTTTACCACGTTCAATAAACAACGGTGTACCTCCTACTGATCGAAATGCCCGAACCGGAGAGTTTACACCTCCAGGGAAATAGGATTTTGCTTTTTCAAATAATGCTTCTGATTTTTCTCGTTTTAATGCCATAGTATTGTTTATTGATGGGTGCAAATATATATCTTTGATTCCAATTTTCTGCACGCAATGTGTCTACAATTTAATGAAGCATATCCCTGAGAACAATGAATAACACTGCAACAACCCATTTGAAATACGAAAACACACTTGATTTTGCCAAGCAACAAGATGCTATTGACCCACTAAAAAAATACAGGGATCAATTTTATTTTCCTCAACTGAATGGGCGTGATGTGGTTTATTTTGCAGGGAATTATCTGGGACTACAACCGAAAAGCGCACAGGATCATGTTTTAAATCAGATGGAAGACTGGGCCAGTTTTGGTTACCAGGCTAATCAATATGCACGTACCCCGTGGGATACCTATCACACGCTATTTTCATCACCCCTTGCTAAAATTACAGGGGCGTTGCCTGAAGAGATAACTGTGATGAACCAACTAAGTATTAACCTTCATTTTATGCTGGTTAGTTTTTATCGTCCTGATAAAAAACGTTATAAAATTATTTGTGAGAAAGATGCTTTCCCTTCTGATCAATACGCCATGGAGTCTCATGCACATTTGCATGGCTTCGATCCGGAAGATGCGATTATAATGGTAGCTCCACGTGAAGGCGAATACTGCATTCATCACGAAGATATTTTGGATGCGATTGAGAAAAATAAAGATTCATTGGCACTTGTATTAATAAGTGGTGCGAATTATTACACCGGGCAAATTTTTGACATGCAGGAAATTGCTGCAGCTACGCACAAAGCTGGTGCTCTTGTTGGATTTGATCTCGCACACGCCATTGGTAATGTAAAATTGAATCTGCATGATTGGAATGTAGATTTTGCTGTTTGGTGTTCTTACAAATACCTCAACTCAGGACCCGGAGGTATCGGTGGTATTTTTGTTCATGAACGTCATGTCAAGGATCTTTCCGTTCCACGTTTTGCGGGTCGTTTGGGAGTCGATCCTGTTCTTCGTCCAAAAAGGGAAAAGGGATTTATTCCGCTTCCTACAGCAGAAGGATGGCAGCTCGGTTCGCTTCCTATACTTTTACTTGCTGCGCACAAAGCCGCACTGGATCAATTTGAGGAAGCGGGTATGGATGCATTGGTTGCTAAATCTGAAAAACTAAGCGGTTACCTCGAATTTGTTATTGAAGAAATCAATAACATTACCAAGCAACCATTTGAAATTATTACACCCCGGAATAAAAAACAACGCGGTTGTCAGCTTTCCATTGCAGCTCATGGAAGGAATAAAGATTTCTTTAATCAATTGCTTCAGGAAGGTGTGATTACAGCCTGGTTTGAACCCAACGTCATTCGCTTTGCACCTGCTCCGTTTTATAATTCGTTTGAAGATGTATTTAGGTTTGGGCAGATTTTAAAGGAATTAGTTGCTACAAAGGTGTGACCCCTGCCCGGGATCAGTTTTATACTGGAAGTATTAATTTTTCTTCAATTCCTGCTTTTTCAAATTCGTTTTTAATTCTTGCGAATGCTTCATCCAAATTCAACTCATTAACATTCTGAATATGACTGCACATTTCCATCAGAATACGATCTTGAATTTGTCCTCGCTTCATTGCAACTGCATAAGGAATACGATGAAAAGAAACCATAGAATATTTTGGAATAAAACTTTCCGGGAAACGTTCTTCCAATAGCACTTCCGCTTTCTTTTTTAAAATAAATTCTTTGTGCGCCACCAAATCACGCATCTCCACAAAATTTTCTACCGCTAAATCTGCGATGGCATCTGCATTCTCCTTACGTAGAATACTAAACTGGGTAAAGACCTTTTCCCAATCCGCACCATATTTTTCCAGCAACGTATCAAAATGATAACAATCTTCAAAACAACAATTCATACCTTGTCCGAAAAAAGGGACAATTGCATGTGCGGCATCACCTAACAACAAAGCTTTCCCGCCAATGTTCCAGGGAAAACATTTTACCGTCAACAGATTTCCAGTTGGGTGTGCAAAGAAATCTTCTATCAGGTTTGGCATTAGCGGCAATGCATCCGGCATAATTTCTTTAAAAAAATTGCTTACATCTTCTTTTGTTTGAAGCTGACTCAGGTTACGCTCTCCTTTTTTATGAGACATAAATAAAGTGCATGTAAAATCGCCTGCAATGTTTGGCAAGGCAATCATCATGTAAGCACCACGTGGCCATATGTGCAAGGCATTTTTTTCCATTTGAAATTTCCCTACAGCCGCTGCCGGTATATTCAATTCTTTATATCCATAATCCTCGTACGCTTGTGAAAAATTAAAAAAACCTGATTTTAGAAATTCCATGCGTATCGCTGAGGCCGATCCATCTGTACCAATTACAGCATCACCTTTTACTTCCAGCATTTCATGATCTGTTTCATTTATAAAGTGAACCAACGATGTTTCCAGGTTTATCCCCGTGCAACGATGATTAAAATAGAAATGAACACCTGGAAATTTTTCTGCCTCATCCATCAGGATGCAATTCAATTCTGCTCTTGAAATGGAATTAATAAATTCATTTTCATTCTTTCCATACGGTTGAAACGACAATTCCCCTGCTCCGGAGTGAAGCATCCTTCCTTTCATCGGAACAGCATTCTTTAATACTTTTTCTGCCAAACCCACTTGTTCCAATGCATGAATACCGCGCGTAGAAAGAGCCAGGTTAATTGACTTTCCCGCACTCATGTGAACTTTTCGCATATCAGGTCTGCGTTCGTATACATCTACTTTGAAACCACGACGTGCCAAAAATATAGATAACAAAGAGCCACTGAGTCCAGCTCCTACAATAATTACTTTCTGATTCATGACAATTGTTTTTTAAGTAATTCAACAAATTGAAAAACATCCTGAAAAGAGTTATACAAAGGTGCGGGTGCTAAACGAATAACATCCGGTTCGCGCCAATCGCAGATCACACCGCTTTCAACAAGACGGTTAAAAAAAGATTTATCACTGTTTTTAATCCGGATAGAAAGTTGAGCACCACGTTGTGTCGGATCCTTTGGCGTAATAATATTAATATTGGTATTCTTTGTTTCTTGAATAAGATATTCCAAATAACCTGTTAACAAGCGACTTTTGGTTGTTAGCTGTTGCATACCTGCTTCATCAAAAATTGCTAAGGAAGCTCTTAAGCTAGCCATCGCCAATACAGGTGAGTTGCTGAGTTGCCAACCTTCAGCTCCGGAAATAGGCACGAACTCTGGCCCCATCAAAAAACGCGTTTTTTTATCATGTCCCCACCAGCCTGCAAATCTTGGTAACTCTTTGTTTGTTGCATGACGCTCATGAACAAAACATCCGGCAATTCCTCCGGGACCACTGTTTAAATATTTGTACCCACACCACACAGCAAAGTCTACGTCCCAATCGTGCAATTGTAAATTTACATTCCCCGCAGCATGCGCCAAATCAAATCCAACAATAGATCCGGCTTTGTGACCAGCGGCAGTGATGCGTTTCATATCATACAGCTGACCGGTATAATAATTCACACCACCAAGCATGATTAACGCAATGCTATCTCCTTCTTTTTCAATGAGTGCTTCAATGTCTTCGGTTCGCAATGTATCTTCACCTTTACGAGGCACAAGCTCTATAAGGCCCTTTTGCACATCAATTCCATGAAAGTTCAGTTGTGATTTTACAGCGTATTGATCAGACGGGAATGCACCGCCTTCGATTACTATTTTATACTTTGTTTTTGTTGGTCTGTAAAAAGAAACCATCATGAGGTGCAGATTAAGCGTAAGTGTATTCATCACCACCACTTCAATGGGTTTTCCTCCAACAACGCGTGACATTTGTTCCGTAAGAAATTCATGATAAGGCATCCATGGATTTTTTGCCTGAAAATGTCCTTCAACACCCAATCGTTCCCAATCTTTTAACTCCTGTTCGATATAAGTTCTTACGGTTTTTGGTTGCAATCCCAATGAGTTACCACAAAAATAAAGAAGGTATTTTCCTTTCTCGTTTTTTGGAAAATGAAATTGATCCCTGTATTTTCTTAATGGATCTTTCTCATCCATTTCTTTTGCGAAGGCTTGGTCTGATTTGTAAGTGATCGTATCTAAGGATGTTGTTGTTTGCATTTTTTTACTTGTAAATAAAACATTAAATAAAATTCTTCTTCTCTAAATTCAACCACTCCAATGCTGTTCCGCTTAACAAACGCTCTTTCGTTTTTGCGTCATAAGACATTGACTCAATTAATTTACCTGGTTCCAGCTCACCAAGTGGAAAGGGATAATCCGTGCCCAATGCCACTTTATCAGCACCTGCCAGCTTTACAAGAAAATCAAGCATCATCGGATCATGTACCAAAGAATCAAAATAAAACTTACCCAAATAATTTCTTGGATTGATGGGATTGTCGATTGCACATAAATCCGGACGAACATGAAAACCATGCTCAATGCGACCTACCGTGGAAGGAAATGAACCACCACCATGTGCAAAGGCAATTCTTAATTTTGGGAGTCTCTCCAAAACACCTGCAAACAGTAAAGAGCAAATGGCTCTTGATGTCTCTGCCGGCATACCAACCAGCCAGGGCAACCAATATTTCATCATATCGCCTTCGCCCATCATTTCCCATGGATGAACAAATACAGCCATTCCCAATTCTTCGCAGGCTTTGAAAATTTCAAAGAATTGCGCCTCACCTATATTTTGTTGATTGACATTGCTGCCAATCTGTACACCAACCATACCGATACGTTTGCATCGTTCCAATTCTTTAATTGCAAGTGCTGGTGATTGCATCGGAATCGTTCCCAAACCAATAAAACGTTTGGGATATTTGTGTACAATTTCCATGATGTGATCATTGAGAAACATGGAAAGGTCTAAACAATCATCTGCTTTTGCCCAATAGCTAAACATTACAGGCACTGTCGATAATACTTGTACATTCACATGATGGGCATCACATTCCTTCAAACGTGTTTCAGCACTCCAGCAGTTGTCTTCTATTTCACGGAAAAATTTATCATCATCTCTTAGCATCCTTGCACAACAAGGTTTATGATGATCCAGCTTTATAAATCCACCATACCCGAATTTTTCTTTCCAATTTGGAATATGCTCCGGTAAGATGTGTGTATGTATATCAATTTTCATAATTCAGTTTCAGCACATTCATAATTTCTCTTTACTTATTTTGGAGGTTGCGTCACTGTATTGCATTGCTTACAAGTACGATTATCAACACTTCCATAAAAACGATCAAACACCTCTTGAAACTGCGTCATGATATTGGTTAACGGAAAATATTCTTCGTATAATTTATGATTGCATTTTTCACAGAACCATAACAATCCATCTTTCTCTGTTTCTTTACGTTTGCGCTCCATCACCAATCCAACAGTGTTTGCACCACGTATAGGAGAATGAGGTACGCGTGGTGGCAGTAAAAAAATATCACCTTCACGAATAGGCACATCTACTGCTTTTCCATCTTCCTGAATTTTTACCAGGATGTCCCCTTCCAACTGATAAAAAAACTCTTCACTTTCATTGAAGTGATAATCTTTTCGGGAGTTAGGTCCACCTACTACCATTACAATAAATTCCGCATCCTTATAAACAACTTTGTTATTTACAGGCGGTTTTAGCAAGTGTCGATTCTCATCGATCCACTTTTTAAAATTAAAAGGTCTTTGTACAGGCATGATGAATCTTTTTAATTAATCGATTGTGGCAATCACCTTTAGTTCAATTGCTATTGGTGTTGGTAAACAATTTATTTCTACTGTTGTGCGGCAAGGTTGATTTTCTTTAAAATACTCTGCATACAAACGGTTGTAGGCTTTAAAATCATCTTTCATATTTGTGAGAAACACGGTAACATCTACAAGCTTGTCCCAACTTGATCCTGCATCTTCCAATATCCATTTTACATTTTGAAAAACAGAACGGCATTGCACTTCAATATCATAAGAAAGTATGTTTCCTTGTTCATCGAGCTCAACACCTGGAATTTTTTTTGTTCCTTTTTCACGCGGTCCTACTCCTGAGAGGAATAATAGATTTCCCACACGACGTGCATGCGGATAAGAACCAACCGGTTCAGGAGCCTTTGAAGAATTAATAATTTTTTTCTCGTCAGACATATCAATACGGATTTAAAAACTCAATTAAAAAATGGTTTAACAAAGCGAAAGAACTATGAATAAAGCGCTATGCTAATAAAAGAGAAAGCTTTGTCCGCCATAATGTAAGCACAGGCGGAAAAAAAGGTTGAGCAACCTTTTACGTCGAAGGTTGTTTAATCTTACAAAATAACTGCTTTTTAGTTGGATTGATCATAAAATGCATACGCTAATATAGATAAAATATCAGTATTTAATACATACATTTTTAGGCTCTGTAAAAAAACGCATGGCTTCCCAGCCACCTTCACGACCCACACCTGAATTTTTCATTCCACCGAACGGTGTACGTAAATCGCGTAACAGCCAACAGTTTATCCAGACAATACCTGTTTTTAATTCACCGGCCATGCGGTGTGCACGTGTTATGTTTTCTGTCCATACAGAAGATGCCAATCCATAATTGGTACTGTTTGCATACATCAGCACTTCGTCTTCGCGATCAAATGGTGTGATTGTAACAACAGGTCCGAAAATTTCTTCCTGATTGGTACGGCAATCATAACTAAGTCCTTCTAGGATGGTTGGAGAAATGAACCAACCATTTTTACAGCGACCTTCTACGGTAACACGTTTGCCACCGGCTAAAATTTTTCCACCTTCCTGTTGGGCTAATTCTACATAAGAAAGTACTTTTTGCATGTGTTGTTCGGATACCACTGCACCTAAATTGCTTGTGGCTTCCAGTGGGTCACCAACCTGCAGTTGTTTTGTTTTTTCTACAAAATCCTTTTTGAATTTTTCGTATAATGGTCGTTCAATAAAAATACGTGAGCCGCACAAACATATTTGCCCCTGGTTTGAGAAGGAAGAATTCATAACCGTTTTAAGCATGAGGTCATAATTGCAATCGGCAAAAATGATTGCAGGATTTTTTCCTCCTAACTCTAATGATAATTTTTTGAACATGGGTGCTGCTATCCTTGCAATCGTTGCCCCGGTTACAGTTCCACCGGTAAAAGAGATCACCGGAATATTGGGGCTCTCTGCTATTGCTTGTCCTACTTTGTTTCCTAACCCGTGAACAATGTTAAGTACACCAGGTGGCAGACCTGCTTCTATGCAAATTTCTGATAAAAGATAAGCTGTCATTGGTGTTATTTCAGATGGTTTGGCGACTACACAATTGCCTGCAGCCAATGCCGGTGCAATTTTCCAGGTAAACAAATAGAGTGGTAAGTTCCAGGGAGAAATGCAACCCACTACACCAATTGGTTTTCGTAGGGTGTAATTAATTGCTCCTTCTTCCATATGATGCGACTCACTTGCAAAATGCATCAAACCTGTTGCATAGAAATAAAAATTGCTTGCAGCCCTTGGTATATCTACAAGTTTTGCCAGTTTCACCGTTTTACCATTGTCTGTTGACTCAGCAAGTGCGAGTTCATCAAATCGTTTTTCAATACCGGCTACCAATTTTAATAATAACTGGGAACGCTTTTCCGCAGGCAATGCAGACCATGCAGGGAAAGCCTCTTGCGCGGCCGCAACAGCCAGTTGCACATCTTTTTCGTCTGAATCAGGCAGCTGCGCATACACCTGCCCGGTAGAAGGATCATATACAGGAAGATAGTTTCCGGATTGCGGAGCAACCAACTGATTATTGATATAATTTGCGATTGTTTTCATGGCTGATTCTTATTCAATTATTATAAACACAATGTTCTTCCACCATCCACCGGTACATTGATACCGGTAATATACGATGCAGCTGGTGAGGCTAAAAAAGCAATTGCGTTGGCTACCTCATTTGGTTCGGCAATTCTTCCTGCAGGTATTTCAGCAACCATCTCCTGTTTAATTGCTTCCACACTTTTATTTGTTTTTTGTGCTTTGTTTTCAAAAATTGATTGCAAACGAACCGTATTTGCAGCACCTGGTAATACATTGTTCACAGTAATTCCAAAAGGTGCTAACTCGGTTGCCAATGTCTTCGACCAATTGCCAACTGCTGCTCTGATTGTATTGGATACTCCCAGCCCTGGAATCGGCTGTTTTACCGAAGTAGAGATTACATTTAAAATACGACCGTATTTGGCTGTTTTCATTCCTGGTACAAGTGCCTGTACAAGTGTATGATTACAAACCAGGTGATTGTTAAATGCCTGTAAAAATTCATCCACCGGGGCGGTTAAAGCCGGACCAGCAGGTGGTCCGCCGGTATTATTTACCAATATCTGAATCGGTGGATTCGTTTTCAGATATGTCTCAATCTTTTTCTTCAATGTATCTGCATCCGTAAAGTCAGCACTGATAAATGCATGTGACTGTCCTTTGCTTTGATCCAGCTCTGCAAGCACCGTTTTCAATTTTTCCTCATTGCGTGCCATTAAAATAACATTGGCGCCTAACAGGGCCAATTCTATTGCGGCAGCTTTACCAATTCCTTGTGTACTTCCGCAAACAAGTGCATACTTTCCTTTGAGATTTAAATCCATGCAAATTTTTATTTAGAATAGTTGGATAGCAAAGATATTAAAAATTGCCCCCCTTGGAGACGAATATGAGATCGTCTACTGATTGCTAAGTTTAATAAGCTTAAAATCCTATGTGTCTCTGTGGTTAAAAAATTAAATCTCAAATTATCATTTTATTATTTTTTTTATTATCAAAAAAAGCTGGGAAGTATACTATTTTTGTAACCATTTTGGTTGAATGAGGGTATCTTTTTTGAGGCAAGCTGATAAACCAATCATTAAAAAACCGGATTAACATTTAATAACAATTAGCATCGATTGATTTATCATAAGAAATACTTAATCGTGACGTTACTAGTCGAAAATCTTTCCAGTTATGAGCTTATGGGGATTTACCGACCGAATGCATCTGTACAAGGTGTAAAAAACTATTGCACAGAATGCCAAATTGAATTGTATAAAAAACCCATTGAACCTGGGCAAAGTATGGTACTGAAAGCATTACTTTTTGCACCACATGGATTTGGTGAGCATTTAAAACAAGGAAGTTTACTAACTTTACGAAATGGAATTAAAACAGAAGCAAAAGCATTGGTTCTGGAAATTAACGGATATAAAAATGAATAACGGTTAAAAGCTTTGAAAAAAATAACATACATATTGCTTTTATTTTTATCTGTTAAGCTTTGCAGCTTTGCCCAACCTTCAACGGATGAACGATTGGCAAATCAGTTTTATCAGAACAAGGAGTATGATAAAGCGTTAACCTATTATGAAAATTTATTTAATAAAAAATCCGGTCAATCCTTTTATACGCTTTATTTAAATTGTTTACTGGAGACAAAGGATTTTAAAAAGGCCGAAAAAGTTGTTAAAAAACTAATCAAACAAAATCAAGAGAATCTGAATTTTATGGTTGATTTGGGAACCGTCTACTTAAAGGCTGACGATCCTGATAAAGCTAAAAATGCTTGGGAACAGGCAATTAAAGCAATAAAAATAGACGATCAGGTATTTAACACGGCCACTGCATTTATTGGTATCCATCAATATGACTTAGCCATTTCTACTTATTTAAAAGGAAGAAAAATTTCTGCAAATGATTACCCCTACAGTTTTGAACTAGCCGAAGTATATAATTTAAAGGGTGACAAACTGGCCATGATTGGCGAATATCTGAATGTACTGGAAACGAATGATTCCTATATTCAAACCGTTCAAAATGCATTGCAAACAAGCTTTAACAACGAAGCCGATCCTCAGCAAAATGAATTGCTGAAAATGGAACTGCTAAAACGTATTCAGCAAAACCCTGACAAAACAATACTTTCTGAGCTTCTGATCTGGATGCAAATTCAGTTAAAGGATTGGGAAGGAGCTTTTGTGCAAGCAAAAGCATTGGATAAACGTAAGAAAGAAGAAGGCGCGAGGGTGATGGGTCTTGCACAATTGTTCGTTCAAAATGAAGCCTATGATGTTGCTGCCAGAGCTTATCAATATGTTATTGCAAAAGGGAAAAGCTCTTATTTTTATTTGGATGCGCGCAAAGAACAATTGAATGCTTCTTATCAACATATTACTTCCAAAAAAAATTATATCAGTGCTGAGTTAGTCGAATTAGAGAAAAACTTTTTAAGCACACTCGAAGAGCTGGGAAAAAACGTAACAACTGTTACCTTATTAAAAAATCTTGCACACTTGCAGGCATTTTACCTAAACAAATCCGCAGAGGCCATAGAACTTTTGGAAGAAGCCATTAACATGCCTCAAATAGAACCACATTTAAGAGCGAATTGCAAATTAGAGCAAGGTGATATTTTATTGGTAACAGGAGATGTCTGGGAAGCTTCTTTACGCTATTCTCAGGTTGAAAAAGAATTTAAACATGATGCTATCGGTCAGGAAGCCAAATTCAGAAACGCAAAAATATCCTATTATACCGGCGATTTTAAATGGGCACAATCCCAACTGGATGTATTGAAAGGGGCAACCTCTAAACTCATTTCCAATGATGCAATGGATCTTTCTCTCCTGATTAGTGATGCACTTGCAATTGATACGAATACAGCTCCTCTTTTAATATTTGCACATGCTGATTTATTAGCTTTTCAAAATAAAGATGAGCAAGCGATTCAAACACTGGATTCAATTCCTGTACTTTTCCCAAATCATGCATTAGCAGATGATATTTTATACAGAAAAGCGCAACTGGCAATAAAACATGGCAAATACACCGAAGCAGCAACTTTTTATGAATCCATTCTTACAAATTACGGTTCGGATATTATAGGAGATGATGCACTGTTTAAACTGGCTGATTTAAATGAAAACCAATTTAAAAATGCTGATAAAGCCAGAGAACTCTATCAACAATTATTAGAAAAATATCCGGGTAGTCTTTATGTTGTAGAGGCACGCAAACGCTTCCGTAAACTAAGAGGAGATACCATTAATTAAAAAAACGATTATGATCATATACAATGTAACTGTTAACATTGAACACGATGTACATGATGAATGGCTAAAATTCATGAAGGATGAACATATTCCTGATGTCATGAAAACCAATTGCTTTCTTGAAAGTAAAATGTGCAAAGTGCTTGTAGAAGAAGAACAAGGTATTACCTACTCCATTCAGTATACTGCAAAGGATATGGAGACGTATGAAAAATATAAACGGGAACATGCGCCTCGTTTACAAAAGGAGGTCACCGATCGATACGCCAATAAGTTTGTTGCTTTTCGCACCTTGTTGGAAGTTGTTTAGGATATAGTAAAAATGCGTGAGTTGTGTCAAACGATAGCTATCGGGGCGAGAACTGACGCCACGCTTAGATTCTACTAATTTTTAAATATTTAATATCTATTATTTTAATGAGTGATTCAGTAAGAGCAAAAAAACAATTTGGGCAACATTTTTTAACCGATGAACGCATTGCTGAAGACATTGTTAAAAGCTTACAACTTACTTCTCAATACAAAGTTGTATTAGAAGTTGGCCCTGGTATGGGCGTATTAACAAAATACCTAATCCACGTTCCCCATTTTGAAACACATGTAATTGACATCGATAGGGATTCAATCGCTTATTTAAAAAAACATTTCCCAACCTTACAGGATAAAATTATTGAAGGAGATTTTTTAGCATTGGATCTATCTAAACTATTCAATAATCAACCCTTCGCTGTAATCGGCAACTTCCCTTATAACATTTCAACAGAGATTTTATTTAAGGTACTTGATCATAAAGATGCCGTTCCAGAAGTGGTTGGAATGTTTCAAAAAGAAGTAGCCGAACGCATTGCTTCCAAACCAAGGAATAAAACGTATGGAATAACCAGTGTTTTGTTACAAGCATATTACGATATCGATTATTTATTTACTGTACATGAAAATGTATTTAACCCTCCTCCTAAAGTAAAATCGGCTGTTATCCGGTTAAAACGAAACCAGGTAAAACAACTGGATTGCAATGAAAAATTATTTAAACAAGTTGTAAAAGCCGGATTTAATCAGCGTCGTAAAACCCTGCGTAATTCTATTAAAGCTTTCAAGCTAAAACCCGAATTTTTAAGTCACATCTATTTAACACAACGAGCCGAAGAGTTGTCGGTTGCTGATTTTGTTGCATTAACAAATATGATAGAAATTTAACAGCCCCTATCCTCCTTTTAATTATAAAGTTTACCTTTGCAGCGTTAATCATTTTGAAGTTTAATCAATCAGGGGTATATTTTTATTCTTGCTTAACGTATTTGCATTGTGCCATTTGAATTAACAGACGTTTTTTTAACAGAGCTCCGTGAAGCAATTCGCAAAGAGGATGCAGCCTACATTTTAGATCAGTTCAAAGATCTATACGCACCTGATATTGCCGAAATTTTTAATGAGCTGGATGCGGAAGAAGCGAAGTTTGTATACAAACAACTGGATGAAACCATTGCCGCCGATGTCTTGATTGAGCTGGATGAGGATGTGCGAGAGGATTTCCTTGCTTCCCTTACTTCTAAAGAAATTGCGGAACAGTTCATAGACAATATGGACTCCGATGATGCGGCCGATGTAATCTCTGAACTTCCGGATAAAGTGCAGGATGAGGTCCTGGCACTCATGGAAGACAGTGAGCAGGCCAGCGATATCGTTGACCTGTTGAACTATGATGAGAACACTGCCGGTGGTTTAATGGCGACAGAGCTTGTACGTGTACATGTCAACAGCAATTCCGTAGAATGCGTTCGCGAAATTCGTGAACAGGCTGACGCAGTAATTGATATTTATGCCATTTATGTAGTAGATGACAATGAAAGACTCGTAGGCTTATTACCCTTAAAAAAATTAATTGTTTCCTCTACCCGTTCCAAAGTTGCGGATATCTACGATTCCAAGGTTATCTCTATTAAAACAAACACGCCGGCTGAAGAAGTTGCAAACGTGATGGACAAATACAACCTTGTTGTATTGCCTGTTGTGGATGGTCTTGGAAGATTGGTGGGTCGTATCACCATCGATGACGTAGTAGACGTAAGACGTGAAGAGGAAACAGAAGATGTTCAGAAAATGGGCGCTATGGAGGCACTCGAAGAGCCTTACATGAGTACACCATTTTCTCAAATGATTAAAAAAAGAGTAGGGTGGTTAATCATTCTCTTTTTAGGAGAAACATTAACAGCTACTGCCATGAGCTTTTTTGAGGATCAAATTGCAAAGGCAGTTATCCTTGCTTTATTTATTCCATTAATTATTTCCAGTGGGGGTAATAGTGGCTCACAAGCATCCACACTTATTATCCGTGCATTGGCACTGGGCGAAATTTCCATTCGTGATTGGTGGACCATTGTAAAAAAAGAATTTTCAACCGGACTGGTCATTGGACTTATTCTCGGATTTATAGGTTTTGTACGCGTTGCAGCATGGTCCTACTTTATACAAAGTTATGGTCCGCATTGGTACCTGATTGCTTTAACCGTTGGAACTTCTCTTGTTGGAGTTGTGATGTGGGGAACACTGATGGGTTCGCTACTTCCATTGTGTCTTAAAAAATTAGGGCTGGACCCGGCCGTTTCATCTGCTCCTTTTGTTGCAACATTAGTTGACGTAACCGGATTGATTATTTACTTCTCGTTCTCTATTTTGTTGCTTCGTGGTGTATTATTATAACTACCAAAATGAAAATACTCTTCATCGACTCCAACCATCCCATTCTTCACCAAACACTTGAAAAATCGGGCCACACTTGTGATTTAAATTACAAATGGAGCCTAGAAGAAATTATTACCAATATTTACGAATATGATGGCATTGTAATCAGAAGTCGTATAAAAATCACCAAAGAAATTATTGACAAAGCCACTAAGCTTAAATTTATTGCGCGTGCAGGAGCCGGTATGGAAAACATTGATACCACTTACGCCGAAAGCAAAGGAATTCAATGCTTGCATGCACCCGAAGGAAACCGCGATGCTGTAGCAGAACATGCACTTGGAATGTTACTTTCCCTTTTCAATAACTTATGCCGTGCCAACAAAGAAGTGCGTGAAGGGAAATGGATACGTGAAGGCAATCGTGGTGTTGAGCTGATGGGAAAAACCGTTGGCATAATTGGTTACGGAAACATGGGAAGTGCTTTTGCTGAACGTTTAAAAGGTTTTGGAGTAACAGTATTGGTTTACGATAAATACAAAAAAGAATTTGGCAACAACGCTATTAAAGAGGTAACATTGGACGAAATTTTTGAAAAAACCGATGTACTTAGTTTACATACTCCGTTAACAGATGAAACACATTACTTAATCAATGATGCGTTCATTAAAAAATTCAAAAAAAATATTTACATCATCAATACAGCCAGAGGCAAATCACTAAATACAGCTGATCTTGTGGCCAATCTTAAATCCGGTAAAGTAGCCGGTGCTTGCCTGGATGTGCTAGAGTATGAAATGACTTCTTTCGAAAATTTAGATGCTGCTAACTTACCGGATGCTTTTCAATACCTTATTCAAAGCGACAAGGTGATGCTGTCCTCTCACATTGCCGGATGGACACATGAGAGTAATGAGAAGATTGCAAGAATTTTGGCAGAAAAGATTCTAGCTGTATAGATTTAAGCTTTTAACTTATTTAAATAGTTGCACAAATGAAAAATATCGTTCTATTACTTCTTTTTGCATCATGCTCTTCAGCTCACATTGATCTCGAAAAAGAAAAGCAAGAGCTACTTAAATTAGATGAGCAAGCTCGCGAATTTCATTTCTCAAAAAATGCCAAAGGAATGGCAGATGGCTTTTCCAAAGATTTCATTTCCATTAACCGTGGTGTTATTTCTCAACCAACCTACGATCAGCATATACAACGTTTTGACAATTATTTCAAACAAGTCATTGAATTTATAAAGTGGGACAACAACACTCCTCCGGTTATTCGTTTTTCTGAAGATGCTTCTGTAGCATATGTAGCCGTTGATAAATGTGTTATTCTAAAAACGAAAGACGAAAATCAGCAGGAGATTGTTGACACCACTTATTTTGCATGGCTATCTGTTTTCAAGAAGATAAATGGTAAGTGGGTTTTGGATTGTGTATCTTCAACCAATAAATAGAATTTTTATTATGATCATTACCGCTAACCTTATTGATATTCACACAAATTCCATATACCCTGCTGAAATAGAAATCAACGGAAATAAAATTTATTCCATTAAAAAAACTTCTCAAAAATCAGAGCAATATATCCTACCAGGCTTTGTTGATGCACATGTACACATCGAAAGTTCCATGCTCGTACCCACTGAATTTGCTCGTTTAGCAGTTGTTCATGGAACCGTAGCAACCATTTCCGATCCACATGAAATTGGGAATGTGTTGGGTGTGCAAGGGGTAGAATTTATGATTGAAAATGGAAAACAAAGTCCTTTCAAATTCTATTTTGGTGCCCCATCCTGCGTTCCTGCAACTGCATTTGAAACAGCAGGTGCTGTAATTGATGTAACCGATGTAGATTACCTGCTCTCAAAACCTGAAATCAAGTACCTGGCCGAAATGATGAACTGGCCTGGTGTCTTGTACAAAGATCAGGAAGTATATCAAAAAATCGAACTTGCAAAAAAACACAACAAACCGGTAGATGGCCATGCACCCGGACTCATGGGCGATGATGCGAAGAATTATATCGCGGCAGGTATCAGTACCGATCATGAATGTTTTACAGAAAAAGAAGCATTGGGAAAATTACAACATGGAATGAAAATATTGATCCGGGAAGGAAGTGCTGCAAAAAATTTTGAAGCATTGGTCAACCTCATTCCTGAACATTATGGATCCATGATGTTTTGCTCTGACGACAAACACCCCGACAGTTTGGTTGATGGCCACATCAACAACCTTATAAAAAGGGCACTTCAAAAGAAAATTGATTTATTCAAAATCCTTCGTGTTGCTTGTTACAATCCTGTTCAGCATTATAAACTAGATGTGGGTTTATTACGTGAGGGTGACAACGCCGATTTTATCATCATCGACAACCCAACTGATTTCAACATTTTAAAAACATTTATCAACGGAGCATTGGTTGCAGAAAATGGAAAATCAAAATTAAAATCCATTCCATGCACACCTATCAATAATTTTCATGCAACACCTATTGATAAAAAAGATTTAGAAGTTACGCATACTACAAATCCCATTGCTGCTATTGAAGTAATAGATGGTGAACTCATCACAAACCGGTTGGATATTGCTCCAACCGTTGTGAACAACCTAAATGTTTCTGATACTTCTAAAGATCTTCTAAAGATTGTGGTCGTAAATCGATACAGCAAAGCAAAACCAGCTGTTGCGTTCATCAAAAATTTTCAATTACAGGAAGGGGCATTGGCGTCTTCTGTTGCACATGATTCGCACAACATTATTGCCGTGGGCGTTGATGATGATTCAATTGCACAAGCCATTAATTTGATTATTAAACAAAAAGGAGGAATTTCTGCTGTAAGCAAAAAACAGGAAAAAATTATTCCACTACCGGTTGCGGGTTTAATGAGTGATGGTGATGGATACAGGGTTGCAACCGATTACATTGAAATTGATAAAATGGTGAAAGCGATGGGATCTAAATTACTTTCACCATTTATGTCCCTTTCATTCATGGCCCTGCTTGTCATTCCTTCCATTAAATTAAGTGATTTAGGATTGTTTGATGGGAAGAAGTTTGAATTTTTAAAATAAAAAAGCAATAAGTAAGTTAGTGTGTTACCAATTTGTGTTATCCTATAAATTGGGTATCATCTAAACATTAATAACAAACCCTTCTTTATGAAAAAATTTATTTACATGCTATTCATTGCAGGTGGGCTCCTTTCTTGCACCAATCAGCATAAACCAGAAGTTCAATCAACTGAGAATGATATTAAGAAAGTAGAAACATCTCTTGTTGCTCCGGTATTTTTTGAAGGCGATTCCATGTGGACAATTGAAGAACGTATGAAACATTATGGTGTACCGGGGGTAAGCATCGCCATTATTAAAGACAATAAAATTGAATGCATTAAAAGCTATGGTGTTATGGATAAAGAATCGAAAGCACCTGTAACAACGAATACTTTATTTCAGGCAGCTTCTGTAAGTAAACCTGTTAGTGCTTATGGAGCTTTAAGATTGGTAGAGCAAAAAAAATTGGATCTAAATGAAAATATTAATACGTATTTAACATCCTGGAAACTGCCGGATAATGAATTTACAAAAGATAAAAAAGCAACCATAAAAGGATTACTTAGTCATACTGCCGGTATAACTGTTCATGGCTTTTTGGGATATAGTCCTGATTTACCTGTTCCAACTCTTATCGAAGTATTGGATGGTAAAAAGCCTGCCAATTCGGATCCTATTCGTGTTGATAAAGCTCCAGGTGGTGATTTCCGTTATTCCGGCGGAGGGTATTGCATCATGCAACAAATAATGATTGACAAGGAAGGAAAACCCTTTCCACAAATTATGAATGACTTTGTATTTCAACCCTTAGGCATGTCGAACAGTACCTTTAATCAACCTTTACAAGCAGAACAGTTAAAAATGGCTGCCACGGGTTACATACCTGATGGCACGCAAACAAAAGGGAAAAGACATACCTATCCGGAAATGGCTCCAGCCGGTTTATGGACAACTGCTGAGGATCTTGCTAAGTTTGCGATTGATGTACAAAAAACGTATAAAGGTGAAAGCAATGTTGTCATATCAAAAGAAATGGTAGCAACGATGTTAACACCTGTTACAGGTGAAGGATATGGTCTTGGCTTTGGAATTATGAATTCTCAAAAAGATGATGTATACTTTCAGCACAATGGGTGGAACGAAGGGTTTTGCAGTCAGCTTGTTGCTCATAAAGAAAAAGGATACGGAGCTGTTATACTAATCAATTCAAATCAGCCGAAGTTTATGGATGAGCTTACAAGAGCAATCGCTCTTACTTACAAATGGGATAATTATTTTCCTTCCTATAAAAAAATGGAACTCACATCTGAGGAAATTAACAATGTTCTTGGGCGATACTATTATCATAAAAATCATAAACGAATTTTTATTCAATTAATCCGAAAAGACAATAAACTTTGCAAATATAAGTTTGGGGGCGATACAACAGAATTGTTCAAAGTTGCTGATAACACATTTGTTGGAAATGATAGTGAATTGATACAATTCAAAAGAGGTGAAAATAGCACGTCTGACTCCATTACTGTAAAGCGGAGGTTCCAGTCATCACCGTCTTATACATTTGGAAGATTGAAGAGTGATGAGAAATTAGCATTTGAGTTTTTGATTCAAGGAAAATTTGAGGAGGCATTAGCTGGCTTTCAAAAAATGAAAAAGGAAGATCCACTTGATGAAGTTGTTCAGGAAGATAATTTGAATATGACCGGATATACGTTTTTAGGTGCAAATAAAATCAAATTAGCAAAAGATGCCTTTAAAATCAACACGCTGTTATATCCATTTAGTTCCAATGTTTATGATAGCTATGCAGAAGCTTGCATGAAAAACAATGATCTTGATCTGGCAATTGAAAATTATAAGATCTCACTAAAATTAAATCCAAAAAATACAAATGCTACTAAAATGATTGAAGAGTTGCAAAAGAAAAAATCAGGTAAATAAATCTCTCTCGATTTCATAAAAACCGGTGGAATTAAATGCACCATACACCTCTATACCACTTGAAGGGTAACCACTTGTAACATTTCCATTTCCGGATCCGCCGGATGAATTCATTCCATAATGTGCCACTCCACCATCGGCCCCAATTACACCCCCACCTCCTGAGCTTGCAGGTATTACAATGGTAAATATACCTTTACCTGATGCACCTCCCGGAAAAGCAACCTCATAAGTGGAGGAACCATCTCCAGAATACGAACCTACTCTTAACCCGGGAAAAGATGAGGATATGGCTATAAAATAATACGTTGTTCCCGATGCATTTACACCAGATATTGATCCAACAGAAAAACCATCGGTATTAAAACCGGTGATTGCATTGGTTACAAGCGAACCATTATTGGCCCATAAGCGTGAATTGTTTGAGCCCATGGTTGTTGTTTTCACATAGGTTCCATTTGAACCACCTTTAATAATCACGGCTGCAGGCGTAAATCCCACACCAGTAATGCTATGTGCACTTCCTGTACCCGAATAACTTCCGTAAACACACGTTATTTGAGAAAAACTGTATTGAATAATACAGCTAAAGAAAATCAGAAAAAATATTTTCAACTTCATCACCCTTAATTTATAATTATAAACGCTCTAATGTATGCGCTACTTCTTCATTTTAAAAATCACCAACTTCTTTACGCTAAACAAAATCACTTATTTATACTATAAAAAGAAAGGTATACTCCGTTCTACATACGATTAAAAATGTAAAACAGATTATAAATTTACGAAATTTGCGGTACTTTTTAAATAAGGGCCTTCGCTTTAATTCCATGCATTTATTACTGGAGTTTATCGAAGAATTCAAGGGGTTAGTAAGACTCGTCTATTATCGTTCCTACCAAAATTCTCTTATCAATGTCTCCACTGTGTTAAATGCTTTTTCATCTTTTGTTACATAATTACAATCATATTTTTTGATTGCTTCATGCGTAACGTCCAACCCTTTTTGAGAGCTTAAGATGATAATATTTGTTTGAGGCTTTTGTGCTTTTATTTTCTTTATAATTTCTAAACCTGTTTCGGCATCAGCATACTTCGTATCTAAAAAATAATCAATTACAATGACAGTTGGATTCCTGTGCAATTCCATCAAACAAACTTCTCCTACCGGGAAAACTTTCACTTCATTTACATCTGGAAATTTATTTTTTAAAAAAGCCTCTAATGTTTTTGCGTACGCTGGGTTATCTTCAACGATAAAAATAATCTTCGTTTTTACAGACGATGGATTAATGAGTTTCTTTAGAAAATTCATATGAGTTGATATTTAGTGTGAAAATACTTAATTATATTTTAATTTTTCAATTTTAATTTCTTCAAGTGCCTGAAAATAAGTTGAATTTAACTTTTCGTTTAATTCCTTTATTCTTTTCATATTATTCTTTTCAGTTCCCAATATCTCCATTTCTTCTAAGACCGGACTGAGTGAATTAATTCCCATCATGGTAATGGTAGACTTCATTCGATGTGCGAAACGTTTAACGGTTAAATAATCATCCTTTGCTATCGCTTCGTTAATAATTGGCAAATCCTCATTCGCTTGTTTTATAAATATCTCTATTGTTTCGCGTATCAATTCTTTTTTTCCGCTCATTATGTTGGTGAGGTATTCCAAATTAATCACTTTTTTTGCACTTCTATTCCAAATTTTAACAAATTCTGTTGCATTGTATATTTTTTCAAAAAGCAAATTTGCATTTATTGGTTTTGAAATGTAATCATACATTCCCAACTTAAAACACTTCTCTCTTTCTCCTGCCATTGCATGGGCAGTCATTGCAATAATAGGGACCTTATTTTTTAAATCTTCTCTTATTACTGTTGTTGCTTCATATCCATTCATTTCCGGCATTTCCATATCCATCAAAACCAGATCGTAATAATTGCCTTTTACCAGCTCCACTGCTTCTTTCCCATTTTCGGCAACATCAGCTTCAATACCATAATCCGAAAACAAACTTAAAACCAGTTTCACATTAATTGGGTTATCCTCAGCAAGCAATATTTTTAATTTTTTTAATTCTTCCGGATCAAATTTACGCTCCTCATCCACCGGCTTTATTTGGTAAACTTTTTTAGTTTTCTTCAATGGTAAAGTAAAAGTAATTTGTGTACCATGGTTCAGTTTACTGGTTATACTCATCTGTCCACCTTGCAATTCAACCAACTGTTTTGCTATACTCAATCCAAGTCCCGTTCCTCCGTAATTTCTTGTTGTGTGATCCTCTGCTTGTTTAAACCGTTCAAAAATACTGTTCAGTTTATCTTCCGGTATCCCAATTCCTGTATCACTTACTGCAAATTGTAAAACCGTTTTTTCTTTTTCATCACGTAATGCTCTTGCGGCAACTTCTACTTTCCCTGTCTTTGTAAATTTAATCGAATTACCTGTTAGGTTAAGTAATATCTGTGTTATCCTTGTCGGATCTCCTAAAAGCACATCAGGAACATTTGCCTCCGCTTTATATATCAGTTCTAACCCCTTTTCAGTTGCCTTTTGCTGCATCATTGTTTGCAGGGATTTAAATATCTCTTTAATACTTACCGGATGTTCTTCAAAAACGATCATATCGGCTTCGATTTTAGAAATATCCAAAATATCATTGATGATTCTTAACAGGTTTTCTCCTGAGTTTTTGATAATCTGAACATATTCTTTTTCCTGTGGTTGTAAATTCCGTTTGATTAATATATCCGTAAAACCAATAATGGCATTCATTGGTGTTCTTATTTCATGGCTCATATTTGCCAGAAATGTTTCTTTGAGTACCAGCGATTGCTCAGCAATTTGTTTTGCTTTCATCAACTCCTGTTCTGCTCTTTTGGCGTCGGTTACATCTTGTGACGTGCCTACAAGTCGGGTTACTTCCCCTTTGCCATTTGTAACAACTTTTCCTTTAGAATTTAATACACGTTCTTCGCCATCTGGCCGGATGATTCTAAAAAAGAAATTAAACGGCATGTGGTCCTTATAACAGTTTTCAACGATCTTGTCCATGTATTCCCGGTCGTCGGGGTGAACTAGTTGAGCATAGAATTCTTCTGCCCTATTCTCTTTTGAAACACCAAAAATTCGATACATTTCATCCGAGCGATACATTTTTCCATTGATCGGATCCCACTCCCAACTTCCGATATTTCCAACACGTTGCGCTTCTATTAACTGCATCGTATTGGTTTTAAGTGCCTCCACATTCCTCTTATTTTCTGTAATATCCAACACGAAAATAATATAACAATTTTCTTCGTTAATCAATGTGGGTGTAATATTCAACCCAATATCAATCATAGTGTTATCCTTTCTTTTTGCCGGCATTTCTTTGATACCTGTACTTATACCGTCTTCTTGTGTTTTAAAAAACGAATGAATAGATTCTTTTTGATCTCTAATAAATGATTCTCGTAATATTACCTCCTGAAATATTTTTCCAATCACTTCCTGAGCAGTCCAGCCAAAAATTCGTTCTGCTTCAGGGTTCCATTGAACAATCTTTCCTTTTAAGTCTAACAATATGATTCCGGTTGATGCGTTCCGGAATATCGTCTCCAATTCGGTATTTGCAAGTATAAGCGCGCGTTCATTTTTCTTAATTTCTGTTATGTCCTCTAAAACAGCAATTGCATATTTTATTTTTCCATTGGTATCAATAATAGGACTTGCATTTATGCGTAAGGGCAAACGAATATTATTTTTTGAAATCTCTATGTCATCAACTTGAATATTTTTTTCTCCACGCAAGGCTCTCAAAACCGGAATTTCTTCAATCGGGTAAGGTGTATCCGTACCGGCTTTATATGCTACGTAAATTTCATCCACATTCATTTTTTCAAGTTCAGGAGAGATGCCATGTCCTAAAATTTCAATGGCTTTTTTATTTGAATAATCCGGTTTTCCGCTACTATCAACAATATATACGCCCACAGGAAGGGCCTCCAGGAAATTCTTTATTTTCAATTCGCTTTCAATTACTTTTCTCTCGCTGTCGATACGTTTATCATAATCTCTTATAAAAAATTTCAAGGCGATGACAATCGATAAGATGGAAATAAAAACGCTGATTGCGATAACCTTTAGTAAACTTGCAAAACTATGTTTTGTATCCTCGATACGTGTCCTGAGCAATTGTTGCTCATTTGTAATAAACTCAGATATCCTGATCCTTGCTTCACTCATGATGGTTTCTCCAACACCTGTGGATATTATGCGTTTGGCTTCTTCAAAATCGCCTTTTTGCCGGGTGACAATCGTTTTTTTTGCAAACTCTTTTTTTAAATATGCCAAATGGTGCAATGCATCTACCAGGTTTGATTGGGAAAGATTATCCTTTGTTTTATACTTTAGTTTGAAAAAAACACCATCAATGTTTTCAATTGCTCTGTAATAGGGTTTTAAAAAATTTTCTTTCCCTGTAATAGCATATCCTCTGGATGAAGTTTCAATATCCTGCATATAGGATAAGGCGCTTTGCGCTAGTGAAATATTTTCCTGCGTATGGGTTACCCAATTGTAATTTTTCCTATACTGATCGGTGCTTGTATATAAAAAAACACCTACCAATATTAGGATAACAACACTTGAACAAAATGCCAGAATAATTTTTATCTTCTCCATTTTTGATTCGAATTACCTACGTTTCGATCGTTCAAAAAAACAGTTTAAAAATTTAATACCAGGATTAAGAAAAATAAATGCTAAGCTTGATTTAAAATGGCAATCTTTAATTTTTTGTGGTCGGAAATCTCATGCTGCTTCAGCACGTAATCAATACGTGAATAAATATACATCGAGCCAGACATTCTACCAAAAATTTATTCATTTAATCACGATATTTTCGATTTGTATTTGTGGTATCGCTTTTTACTTTTCTTGGAAAAAACACCACAGTTCCATTTTACTCTCATTTTAAAAACACAGCAAATTGGCTCCATTGGGCCATTTTTTATCCTGGCATCATCTTTATTTGAAATGTAGAATAACCGGAAAGAGTGAGTAGAAGAAAGATATTTCGATATAAATTAATTTACGGAGGTTGTATTGGGAGTATACAACTTGCCATCAAATTAATTTAATAAAAAAGCGCTTTGAAAATTCAAAGCGCTTTTTTTGTTCGACTCCGCTCGAACTGACATTATATTTTTATCTCGTCTTCCTTTTTGTTATAGAAATGATATTCAAGGAAATGATAAGAAGCAACTGGTTTTACTTTAATGCTCTTTTTATACCGGAAACTCCATTTTCTTCTAAGAGAAATGATTCCTTTTGTTAAATACGCTTCCAAATACGGATGTACACAAAGCGTTACAGCTGACTCATTTTGCTCATTTAAAATATAGCGTAAATTGTTTTCGATTTGATCAACCAATAAAATGCTTGCTTGAATTTCACCAGTACCTCCACATGCAGGACATTTTTCAACAGTCACAATATTTGTTTCGGGGCGTACACGCTGACGAGTAATCTGAATCAATCCAAATTTGCTTGGAGGTAATATATTGTGTTTTGCACGATCCTTGGCCATTTCATCGCGCATCTTTTCAAACAAAAGTTTGCGATTTTCTGCAGAGTGAAGGTCAATAAAGTCAACAACAATAATTCCGCCCATATCTCTTAAACGCAGTTGGCGTGCAACTTCCACGGCAGCCTCCAGGTTAACATCAAAAGCATTTGTTTCCTGATTATTATCCGACTTTGAACGGTTACCACTGTTAACATCTATTACGTGCAATGCTTCTGTATGCTCCACAATCAAGTAACCGCCACTTTTCATAGTAACTGTTTTACCAAACAATGCTTTTATTTGCCTGTCAACTCCAAAGTTTTCAAAAATAGGTACACTTCCTTTGTAAAGCTTAACGATCTTTTCTTTGTCAGGCGCAATGGTTTGAAGGTAGGTTTTTATCTCTTCAAATAATTTTTGGTCATTAACATGTATGCTGTTAAAGCTGGCATTTAGCAAGTCTCTTAAAATGGCAGAGGTACGATCAATTTCGCCCAATACCTTTTGAGGTGGTTGTGCTACTTTCAATGCGTCATAACATTGTTCCCATTTTTTGATAAGATCAGTTAAATCTGCTTCTAAATCAGGAACACTTTTACCTTCTGCAACAGTGCGGATAATTACTCCAAAATTTTTGGGCTTGATGCTTGAAATAAGCTGTTTCAGGCGATTTTTCTCGTCTGTTGTTTTAATTTTTTGAGATACTGATATTTTATCTGCAAAAGGAATGAGAACCAGATAACGTCCTGCTAATGAAATTTCGGTGGTAATACGGGGTCCTTTTGTAGAGATTGGCTCCTTTGCAATTTGTATCAGAACTTGTTGATTGGCACTTAAAATAGTTCCAATCTTTCCTTCTTTTTGAATATCAGGCTCCGATTTAAAATACATCAAATTGGAGGTTGTTTGCTTACCTGTTTGAACCAGTTTGGTATATTTATTAAATGAAGCGGCTTGCGCACCTAAATCCTGGTAATGCAAAAACGCATCTTTTTCATACCCTACATCAACAAATGCCGCGTTTAATCCAGCCATTACTTTTTTAACGCGTCCGATGTAAATATCGCCAACTGAAAAGTTGTTGTTGCTTTTTTCTCGATTTAGCTCTACTAATCGTTTATCATTTAATAATGCAATAACAACTTCGGAGGGTGTTGAATCAATTATTAATTCGCTGTTCACTCTAAAGTTTTTTAGATGAGTAAATAACTCCAATAGCCTTCCAGAGGAAGCCATTGAAGTATTTTATAATAAATTATTGTGCTTACCGGAAAACCGGAAAAGAATTCGCACATAGGTGTGCGAATACACAGAACTCCCAATAATTGAGAGTAATAAACAACAATAAATTATCCGTTCAATGAACGAATAATTTATTTTTTCTTATGTCTGTTTTTTCTCAAACGTTTTTTACGTTTGTGAGTAGCCATTTTATGTCTTTTTCTTTTTTTCCCGCTTGGCATTGTAAATAAATTTTAAGAGTTTTTTAACTGATTTATATAATTCTGAATTTCTGCTTTAATGACTACGTCATCAACCAGCGTCATGTATTTTTCTAAGCTTTTTATTGCATTCTTGGTATCTCCCATTTGCCGGTATGCATCCGCTAAGTGAAGGTGCACATCAATCAAATCAGGTTTTATTTCCAATACTTTTTCAAACCGCTTAATTGCTTTATCCCATTGTCCTGATTTCTCAGAAAAAAATGCAAAACTCATTTGCAGGTTAACATTATTAGAATCGATTTTCTCAACCTCTCTTAACATGGCTATTCCTTTCATTGGTTCTGAACTTCCTTCTACATAGCACGAACCTAAGCTGATCTTTGTTTCCAAATTATCAGGGTTCAGTGCCAGCACCTTTTCAAAACATTCCATGGCTTTAGCATAAAGCATGGGATGTTGTTCTGGTTTTGTGAAGCGAACGGCCATATAGTAACGAGTTCCGGCTTCCGACCAATTTTTTTCAACAGGCGATGCAATAGCCGCTTTTTCCATGTAGTAAGCTGCTGCAACCGGTTGACGCAAAGAGTCACACATATTGATCAACTGTTCAAAAGCAGTTTTTTTGTCGACAGCAACTTCCACTGCCTTTTCCAGCTTCTGAACATCCAATTTCTGACTTGCTGTTAAGCTTTCAAATGATTGTGTTATCAAGGCAACCACATTTGTTTCAGATGATGGACCAGCATGCTCCGAATGATTAGCAACCTCCTTATTTTTAGGAAGTTTGGTGTTTGCAAATAATAAAAGAACGACAATAATAGATGAGCCTGCAAGAACCGCTATTTGCTTTTTTGTTACAGGTTTCATCTCAACATTTATAAATTACTTGTTCTCGACTCTGCTCGAACTGACAATCGACTTCGCTCGAACTGACAATTGTACTTTCCGGAAAGCCCAATATTTTCCAGATTAAATTTGCATTATGCTACAGCAATTTCCTTTTTTACGTTCTTTTTCACTTTCTCGGAAAAAGTTTTAGCCGGCTTAAAAGCAGGTACATAGTGTGCAGGAATAATAATGGTCGTGTTTTTAGAAATGTTTCTACCAGTTTTTTCTGCACGTCTTTTTACGATAAAGCTTCCAAAACCACGTAAATAAACATTCTCTCCATTTACCATGGAGTTTTTCACTGACTTCATAAATGCTTCAACACTGGCTTGCACTGCTACTTTTTCAATACCCGTTTTGTCTGCAATCTCATTAATAATATCTGCCTTCGTCATACGCTATAAACTATTTAAAATCAAACAATTAATTTCAACAAAAATCATAATTAGGGCTGCAAAGATAGTATTTAAATGTTTAAACAAAAATTTTAATCGTATTTTTGAGTTTACTTTAACATTAATTTCTTCCACAATTATAAATGACGCGCTTTTCTGATACGTTAATTGACTGGTATACAATTCATAAAAGAGATTTACCCTGGCGAAATACAAGGAACCCTTATTTTATTTGGCTTTCGGAGATTATTCTGCAACAAACCCGTGTGGATCAAGGAATGGCATATTATCTTAAATTTGCAAAAGAATTTCCAACCGTTCAGGACCTCGCAAAGGCCAAAAATGAAAAAGTAATGAAATTGTGGCAAGGTCTCGGTTATTATTCCAGGGCCAGAAACTTACATGAAACCGCTCAGTTTATTGCAGATAAATACAAGGGACAATTTCCAGCCACACATACAGATATTCTGGCTCTAAAAGGAATCGGAACTTATACAGCGGCAGCCATTGCCTCTTTTGCCTATGATTTACCCCATCCTGTTGTTGATGGCAATGTTTACAGGGTATTGTCGCGTGTTTTTGGATTGGATACCCCAATCGATTCTACAAAAGGTAAAAAAGAGTTCCTGGATCTTGCCAATACTGTACTTCACCCTAAAAAACCTGCATTGCACAATCAGGCAATTATGGAATTCGGAGCCTTGCAATGCAAACCGGTTAATCCTAATTGTGCTTCTTGTAATCTCAATACCATGTGTATTGCCTATTCTTCAGGGCGTGTAAGTGAATTGCCGGTGAAGGAAAAAAAGACAAAAGTGCGTGATCGTTATTTCAACTACATCGTACTGCGCCATAAAAGCAAAACAATTGTCAGAAAACGAACCGAAAAGGATATTTGGATCAACTTGTATGATTTTCCATTAATTGAAACGGAAAAACGACTATCCGAGGATGTTTTCCTAAAATCAAAGGACTGGAAAAAATTTATTGGCTCAACCTCTTATACGATTACTGGCGTTTCTAAAGAATATAAACACATACTAAGTCATCAAAAAATTTATGCACGTTTTTGGGAAATTTCTTGTGAAACACCCTTAAATCAGTTTTCATCAGGTGATGCTGTTGTTATTTCAGAGAAAACATTGGGTCAATATGCGGTTCCCCGATTGATCGATGCTTATCTTCAGTCACAAAAACAATATTCATTACTGTGAAAATGTTAGCCTACGTGTCGAATGCATGTATGTATGATCCCGGAAGGATCATTACTATATTATTAAAGCTCCCAATAATCATTTAGATTAATTAAAACACAAATTTGTATTTGGCCGCGAGGCGATACTATATTTGTTCACAATCAAAAAAATATAATTATGGCAGGAGTAAATAAAGTTATTTTAATAGGAAATTTAGGTAAAGATCCGGAAGTCAGACACCTCGAGGGAGGTACGGCTGTTGCAAGTTTCTCACTCGCAACTTCAGAAGTATATAAAGACAAAAACGGACAACGTATTGAACAAACCGAATGGCACACCGTTGTTGTTTGGAGAAATTTAGCAGAAGTTGCTGAAAAATATCTGAAAAAAGGGATGACCGTTTATGTGGAAGGTAAACTGCGTACCCGTTCCTGGGAAGATAAAGACAAGGTTAAAAGATATTCCACCGAAATTATCGGAGACACATTTACCATGCTGGGCAAAAAAGAAAATAACAGCAATGGCCAGGATGATTTTTCAACAGCCTCCAAATCAGGAGACGATCTTCCATTTTAAAAAGCGATCTAAATATAAAACCAAAGTAGTATCTTTGGTTTTATATAACTTAAAAACGATTAATCTTGGACGTCCCGGGTTTTTTAAATAATTCTATACTAATTTCTAGCCTTTTAAAACCTTTTTCAGTCAGCATACTGTTTGCAATTATAGGTATGCTTTTATTGTTGCTGGTTGTAGCACTTGTATCCGCAGCTGAATCAGCTTTCTTTTCCCTATCTCCTACAGATATGGAGGAATTAAAAACATCCGATGAAAAAACCGATGAACGAATTCTATCATTGATAGAAGGCCCCAAACGGTTACTGGCTACACTTTTAATCAGCGTCAATTTTATCAATATTGCCATCGTTATTCTCTCCAGTTTCATTATCGAAGAGCTGTTTGATTTTTCAAATGATCCGTTGCTTGGTTTTATTACGCAAGTTGTTGTTGTTACTTTTCTGATTTTATTAATCGGAGAAGTCACACCAAAAATATATGCCACACAAAACCCGCTGCGTGTTTCCCGTACCCTGGTCATTCTTGTTCAAGTGTTACAACGTATTTTTTATCCGGTTAGCTCCTTTCTGATTTTTACTACCTCTGTTCTTGATAAAATAATAAAACCCAGGGCGCATAATATTTCCGTAGATGAATTATCCCAGGCGCTTGAACTTACCGTTGATGAAGATATTCCAGCCGAGGATCATAAAATATTAAAGGGTATTGTAAAATTCGGACATACGGATGTAAAACAGATTATGCGCTCACGCATGGATGTAATCGCTTTTGAAAGTGAACTAGGATTTACAAAACTACTGGACGCAATTACCAATAGCGGCTTTTCCAGGGTTCCTATTTATAAGGGTGCGCTCGATAATGTGCTAGGCGTTCTGTATTCAAAAGATTTATTGCAGTACATGGATGAAAAAGATGATTTTAACTGGCACTCCATTATTCGTCCACCGTTTTTTGTGCCGGAAAACAAAAAGATAGATGATTTACTCAGAGAGTTTCAAACCAAAAAAATACATTTAGCCGTTGTTGTTGATGAATATGGGGGAACTTCCGGGATTGTAACACTCGAAGATGTTATTGAAGAAATTGTGGGTGAAATCAATGATGAATTTGATGATGATGATTTGATCTATTCCAAGTTAGATGACAACAATTATGTTTTTGAAGGGAAGGCACATTTAAATGATGTGTACCGGGTTTTACAAATTGATGGAGAAGATTTTGAAGATGCCAAAGGCGAAGCAGATACATTAGCCGGTTTAATATTGGAAGTAGAGGGCCGCATTCCAACAAAAAATGAAAAAATTCAATTCAAAAATTTATCCTTCACAATTGAAGCTGCTGATAACAGACGAATTAAACGTGTTAAAGTAACCATTGACAGAATGACAAATGAATAAACCGCACTTGCAATCCTATCACCTTTTTGTTCTGGCTTTTCTTTGTTTTCTTTTGCCTTCTTGCGGTAGCGACGAGGATGAAGTTGCTACTCCTAAGCCACACGCTTACTTTCGGATTGATCTTCCTAAAAAAGAATATGCAAACTATTCTGGCGACTGTCCTTTTTCATTTGATATACCAACATATTCCAAAATCAAAATCGACAATGATGCACATGCAGAACCTTGCTGGTTATTTCTGGATTTCCCTGCATTCAAGGCGCGCCTGCATTTAACCTACAAAGCCATTAATGGTAATTTTGATAAGTACCTGGAACAAACCTACGATATGACATCCAGGCATCAGGTAAAAGCTTCGGGTATTGAAGAGATACCGGTATCCAGGCAATCATTGCAAGTTTATGGCTTGATTTATAATATCGAAGGCAATGCTGCATCATCCACGCAGTTCTTTTTAACGGATAGTGTTCATCATTTTTTAAGGGGTGCATTATATCTGTTTGAAGCACCCAATGCTGATTCTACAAAACCCGTCATTGAGTTTATCCGAAAAGATATTCAGCACATGATTGAAACATTCAAATGGGAAAATAAGGCTATTCCTGCTTCTTCTGCCAAAGATTCAAAATCAGCGTCCACTGCAACCCGTAAATGATACAAGCCAATAACAAGTGGGTAGGTTGCGCCGGAGCCGGCAATGCAAGTCTGTTCAATACCACTCCCACAACAATTTCCAGAAGTATCGTAATTCCCAGCCATTTGCTTAAGTTATTAATAGAACCGGGCAACTTGCCTTTATAGATTCTGAAAAGAAGTCCTGCATTCAACAATACAATTGCAATCGAAAAACTACGATGTGTTAAAAAAGAGCTGCTCAGGTGTTCAACTATTTCACCTCTGTAAATCGGATCAAAATTTTTTAACAAGATATCCACCTCTTCCCGTATCTGTGTCCCCAGCATGATTTGAAAAATGGTTGCTATAAAAACAATGATGCTCATCCTTTTTATAATGGGGTCCACGCGTGATATAACCTTTGGATAAACAAGCTCCTTTGCTTTAGTCGTAATCAGAATGGCTATTGAAAGAATGATAAGCGCAACTACCATGTGAATTGTAATTTTCACAGGTGCCAGATTACTGCTTACTACTTTAGCACCTAGCCAGCCTTGAAAACCAATTAACATAAGTTCCAGCAAAGAGTATAACCATATTGATTTCTTTTCTTTTCGAAATTTAAAGGATACGATAAACTGTATAAATATCAACACTCCTAAAACCGCTCCTACAAGCCTGTTGAGGTACTCTGTCCAGGTGTTCCATACGTTGAATTCTGCAACTGCATGGTGTTCTTCCGCATATACTTCTTTATAATCTGCAGGCAATTCAGATACGGATGTTGGTGGCACCCACTTACCAAAGCATTTTGGCCAATCCGGGCAACCCATTCCTGAGCCTGTGGCGCGTACAACGGAACCTGCTATGATGACCAGGTAAACAAAAACCAATGTAATTTGTGATATTATTATAAAGCGGCGAATAAGAGTTGATGGCATTTTGGAATTTTTTCTCAGGGCAAAATTACTAAATGTTTAGATGTGGAAGATATAATTTAGTGTCTCCCGATAGCAATCGGGCGTGAGGGTGAGGGTTGGGGAAAAGAATAACCTCCACTCCCACCCTAAATACCACCGCTTATTAAAAATAACCACCAGTTAATCATTCGCCCGAACAAAAAAACGTGATAAAAGGTTAAACCCTACAGAATCCGGGATACCAGATATGATGAAGGAGACAGGGGTTCTGCTTAACATTAAATAGACAAGGTCATGAATACTTCAAACAAAAACATTAGTCACCTGAGCGATAACGAGCTGGTTGAGTTATATAAAAGAACTGATGAAACTAAATACATTGGTGCCGCGTACAAACGCTATATACATTTGGTATTTGGGATGTGTGTTCTTTATTTTAAAGATAAGAACCTTGCAAATAATAGTACCTTCCAAATTTTCGATCAGCTGAAAGTAGAGTTGAAAAGACGCGAAATGGCCAATTTTAGAACATGGTTAGCATCACTGGTTCGAAATCACTGCATGATGGAATTACAAAAAGTTCGCGTGGAAGTATTGACAACACGCCGTAGATAACAATTGTCTTTACACTAAAATCAACGCATTCATAAGTATTTTAAAATGATCAGTCATGAAAACCGCAAGTTTATATTCAAATTGTCTAACCTACGAGGAGCTTTTTGCGTATACCTCTAACAAACTGGAGTCATCCACCCGTGCTAAATTATATCAGCACATTGCAACTTGCGAGTTATGCACTTGCGCAGTAAATGGTTTTACTTCTTTACCTCTTGCTTCAATTGATATTAACACTTTATACGATAAAATAGACATGAAAACAAACGTAAAACAAACCAGCCCGATAACTTTTGCCCAACTATGCATTGTTGTTATTTCTTTGACCTCGATTGTGGCATTTTATTTTGCAACCAATTCGGTTCAAAATAATTCAATGAAATCAATGGCATCAACGCCAAAAGCAATATCATTCTCTCATTTGCATGTAAAACCGGTTGCAACCTCAACAGTTGCAGAAACATCTACACCAACAGTTTCAAAGCCGATGAAACACGTGGTTAAAAAAGATGAGACAAATACAAGCGATCTGGATATGACCTACGCTTATCAGGAAACCGAAAAAATGAGCAACGACTGGAATTGCCAAGGACTTAAATAATCCGGAAAGAAATAAAAGTATTTCGCTCTCTAAAAATAAAAACGACAGGTCTATTTTATATAGCCTGTCGTTTTATATTTTATATTATTTGCTTAGAATCCGAATTTCAAAAAGTGTTCTGTAATATTTGCATTTTCTTTTAATGCATTATACACTTCACCATCTACACGCATTTGTGATTCCATTATTGCACCTTTCTGTTGTGCATCATAATCTTTTGGAGCTGGTGCTTCTCTTTTTGCTGTGACATAAACTACAAATACCCCATCTTTCCCAACAATCGGTTTGCTTAACGTTTGTGGTTTTAATGTTACTGCTTGACCAATAACATTATATTCATTTGATGATCCTGGCAATGAATTGCTGGAGAAATTAATATTTTGTGCCTCTTGCAATGGTAAACTCAGTTTTGTTGCCAATGCATCAATTGTTCCACCAGCAAGAGCAGTTTCAAATTCTTTAGCGATTTGTGCTCCTTTTTTCTCTTTGATAACTTTAGCTGTTACTTCATCTTTCACTTGTTCAAGGCTTGCAATTCCTTTTTCTTTTACATCAGTAATAACTGCAACAACATATTTATCTCCAAATTCCAAAGGATCGGATACAGCTCCTTTTTCATTATCGTATACCCACTTAATCAATGATCTTGGAGATTCGATACCAGCAATCTGACGATCATTTTCTTTGATATTATCTGCAATACGTTTATCTAATTTTTGATCAATCACAGCTTTCTGAAACAACTCTTCTGTTCTGTTTTTTCCTGAAAAATCACTTGCCTGAACATAAATAGCTTGTAATGTTCTGTTGCTTGGCTCCAGTTTTCTATCAATAACGGCCACCTGTACTTTTTTCTGTGCCCCTTTTACATCCAATACTTCAATGATATGATAACCGAATTGTGATTCAACTACTGAAATATCGCCTTTTTTACCATCTAAACCGGCATTTTTAAACGGTTCAACAAATCCAGTACTCGCATTCATCCAGCCATAATCTCCGCCTTTTCCAGGATAAGATTCTCCTTCTTTTTTATTTGGAGGCATCTTTTTACCGGGATCGTCTGAGAATTTTTCTACGAACTCACCAAATTTATTACGCTCTTTTTTCAACACAACCAATAAACTATCCGCTTCTTTTTTTGCTTGTTCTTTTGTACGTTTAGAAGGAGAATCAGGTGAATTTTGATATCCAATTAAGATGTGACGCACCTTTGCAGAATCTGCAGATGTTTTTACAGCAATTAGCTTTGCGACATGAAAGGATCCATTTTCCAAATATGGACCAACCACAGTACCTGGCTCGGATTTAAACATGGTTGTATCAATTTCCGGAGATAGTGTTCCTTTGGTATGATAAGTCAAATCATAATTTCTGCTTACTGCTTGCGCTACAACAAATGACGAATCCTCACCTGCTTTTTTTTCTTTAAACTCCGTTGCAATTGCTTGCATTTCTTTTTTTGTATCTTCTATATCTTCAGCGGATGGTGCAATGTTAAATGCAACATACTCTATTTTTCGTGATGTTTCTTGTTTAAATTCATTCTGATGTGCTTTGTAGTAGGCGTTCAACTCTTCGTTTGTAGGCTTGATTAAACTGTCAACAAGCGTGCTGTATGGCTTTGATACGTATTTAAGGTCTACATTTATGTTTTGTGCTTCAAAGATGGATTTTGCAGCAGATTTTGTTACATATAATCCTTTTTTGATAACATTGTTATACTTTTCATTCAATCTTACCTGACGCACATACTCCTCCAATTGTTTCCATTCCTGATCCTGATCATCTTTCATACTTTGCACATATTGGCGAATTTTTGCAGGACTTGCTACACCGTTTTCATCGGCAAATACAGGTGCCACTTTACCTGTTTGAGGATCGCTGATATTTCTGATCATGGCCTGGTGCGGATGATTTACCATGATATCATATAATTCTTCATCCGTAACAGAAACACCTACTTTCTCATACTCTTTTTCAAGTACCTGCTCATTTATTAATTGATTCCATGTTTGCTGTACAGCATTATCCAATGCATTTTGATCCACCGTACGATTTGGTGAATTTTGTTTTAGTTTTTCAACCGTTTGATCATATCTGAATTTAAAATCCTTTACATCTATTGATTTGCCAGCTATCTCACCTATTTTTGTATCGTCTCCAAAAAAAGACGAATCTTTTTGAAATAAACCGGTTAATACAAAGGCTAATAATGCAATACCTACAAAGGCAACCAATAAGCCCGAACGTTTACGTAAACTTTCTAAAACACTCATAATACTATATTTTATTTTTTTGAATTTCTTATTTTTGGTAACATCGTTTGAAATTTACTTCAAACTCCCATATATAAGGGTTGCAAATATAAGATTCTTAGTGAAAATGGGAAAGTTTTTAATAAAAACCTTCTGTTAATTTAAAATGAGTCTTAAAACTTCAATTGATTAAAAATCAATCTGTTACGTTTTGAATTTTTAAACTAACCGTTTCAATCCGGGTTCGGGTCACAGAAAGGATGGTAAATACCGCGTTTTCGATGTGGATTTCTTCATTTACCCGGGGAATGTTTTCATGATAGCTCATGATTAACCCTCCGATGGTTTCCACATTGTCCAGGATAGGCAATTTTAAACGGTATTTATTATTGATATAATCTGTTTCTAAACGTGCAGAAAATATGAATTCTGTTTCATTGAGCTGTTTTTCAATAAGCTCTTCTTTATCATGCTCATCTTCAATTTCACCAAATATTTCCTCCATCACATCTTCCATCGTTAACATGCCGGATGTTCCTCCAAACTCATCCACCACCAATGCAATGCTTTTATTTTGCTGAATAAAAACGGTTAATACTTCACTGGCAGCCATAGACTCCGGAACAATACTTACCGGTAACATAATACTTTTAATTGTTGAAGGTTTCTTAAAAAGTTCTTTGGAGTAGGCGTATCCAATTATGTTATCAATATTTTTCTCGTAAACCAAAATTTTAGACAATCGGGTTTGAACAAATTTTTGTCTCAATGCCTCAATGGATTCATTTACTTCAACAGCAACAATCTCTGTTCTTGGAATCATACATTCCCTTGCTTTAACACTGGAAAAATCAAGTGCATTTTGAAATATCTGTATTTCGTGATCCATCTCTACTTTTTTTTCTACTGCAGAAGTTCCTTCTCTAACGTAATTATCAAGATCGATCATTGTAAATGCTGCATTTTCCTTTTCTATTTTTACCCGAAAAATTTTCTTTAAAATAAATTCGGAAGAACCTATGCTGATCATTACAACAGGGTAAAGTATACCATAAACGATGGTTAAGGGAAATGCAAAAAGCGTTAATGTCTTATTGGGATTTATTCTGAATAAATTTTTGGGTAAAAATTCGGCTGTAATCAAGATCAACATCGTTGAAATAAATGTGGATATCAGCAGAATAAGAATATTTGATGAAGTAAAGTTTTCAATAATAGGTTCCAACTCGTCATCCATATAGATACCAAAAATAACAAGGGCAATGTTGTTTCCGAGTAACATGGTTCCTAAATACCGGGATGGGTATTTATTAAAATAGGCAAGGATTTTTGCAGCAAAATTACCTTGTTTACTCTCCAATTCTATTCTCAATTTATTGGAAGTAATGAAAGCTATTTCAAGCCCTGAAAAAAAAGCAGAGGCAATAAGGGTAATGAGAATAATTAAGAGTGGACTCACTTAAGTTTACTGATTTGTTTTTGATTTTGTTTCAAATCGCACACGTTGTCGCTTGCGAACCGAGTACATGATCCCAGCTACCAGAGTAAAAATAATAAAAAAAACAGCTCCTTCTTTATCCTTTATTATAATAAAATATCCGGTCATTAGAATACCAACAATTCCAATGATCAACCAGATCATTTCCAAAACTTTAAACATTTTCATTTTAAATTATTTTTTAATTATTTGTTGAATCGCTGTCGTTAATCGCAATGGTTCCTGTTGGATGCAAAATGGTATATTTTGAAAAGTCCTGATCTGCGGTTAAACCTTCTCCCAACAAAACTTCATCCTTTGTGGTAATTTTCACAAACTCTTTTGTATAAATTTTTTTTGTAACCGCATCCCAAATCAAATGTTCAGTATTTAACTTTTCACCTTTTACATTTATCACCACTACATTTCTTTTGGCTTCCATTTTATTCATCCCTGATCCATCATCATAACCAAT
>DAORKB010000002.1:51911-64785 GCA_035439365.1 Bacteroidia bacterium | reverse complement strand
CGTATTCTCGACCGATTGGTTGGATTTGAAGTATCTCCGATTTTATGGAAGAAAGTTCGTCCCTCTTTATCTGCAGGTAGGGTACAATCTGTAGCTGTTCGCCTAATTGTAGAGCGTGAGCGCGAAATTATGAATTTCAAAAGCACCTCGGCATACAAAGTAACAGCAAATTTTTTAGCAGGAAATGCAGCCATTAAGGCCGAACTTTCTACCCGTTTCAAAACGATTGAAGAAGCCCGTGACTTTTTAAAAAAATGCCTGGATGCTGAATTTACAATTGATAGCATTGAAACAAAACCAGCAAAAAAATCACCATCTGCACCATTTACAACCTCCACGCTTCAACAGGAAGCAAGTCGTAAATTAGGTTTTTCGGTTGCTCAAACCATGGTGGTTGCTCAACGTTTGTATGAAAGTGGTAAAATTACATACATGAGAACGGATTCCGTAAACCTTTCGGAAACCGCAATTAATCAGGCAAAGGAAGCAATTACGAATAATTACGGTGTAAAATACTTAAACATACGTCAGTATAAAACCAAGTCGAAAGGTGCGCAAGAGGCCCACGAAGCAATTCGCCCAACCTATATTGAGAATCAGACAATAGATGGGGATTCGGCAGATAAACGACTGTACGATCTCATTTGGAAACGAACCATTTCTTCTCAAATGAGTGATGCAGAACTGGAAAAAACAACCGTTGTTATTACAGGTTCGAAGAGCCCTGAAAAATTCACGGTGCAAGGGGAAGTATTGAAATTTGACGGGTTTTTAAAAGTGTACATGGAAGGCACAGATGATGAAGATGATGAAAATGCACAAGGACTTTTACCGCCAATGAAAATTGGTGAAAAATTAAAAACAAATGAAATTATAGCAACTGAACGCTTTTCACATCATGCAGCCCGTTTCACAGAAGCAAGTCTTGTAAAAAAATTAGAAGAATTGGGTATTGGTCGCCCATCTACATATGCACCAACCATATCCACTATTCAAAAAAGACAGTATGTTGTAAAGGAGGATAGAGAAGGTGTACAACGTAATTTTAATGTGTTGTTGCTTAAAAATAATGCAATAGTCGATGAGGTAAGAACTGAAGGAACAGGAGCAGAAAAAAATAAATTGTTCCCAACGGATATTGGTATGGTCGTAAATGACTTTTTATTGAAGGAGTTTCCACAAATCATGGATTTTAATTTTACAGCCAAAGTAGAAGAAGAGTTTGATGATATTGCAGAAGGCAAGATCGAATGGACAAAAATGCTGTCTGATTTTTATAAACCTTTTCATAAAAATGTTGAGCAAACAACAGAACATTCTGAACGTGCTTCCGGAGAAAGATTACTTGGAGTGGATCCCGCAAGCGGAAAAAATGTATATGTAAGAATTGGTCGCTTTGGACCAATGGCACAGCTTGGAGAAGGAAATGACGAAAACAATAAACCTAAGTTTGCGAGTTTAAGAAAAGATCAACGCCTCGAAACAATTACGTTTGAGCAAGCATTGGACTTGTTTAAATTACCAAGAGTTGCAGGTGAGTTTGAGGGTAAAGAAATGGTTGTCGCAATTGGTCGTTTTGGTCCATACGTAAGACATGATGGCAAATTTGTATCGTTGAAAAAGGAAGATGATCCGATGACTGTTACCACCGATCGCGCCATTGAGTTGATCCTCGCCAAACGTCAGGCAGATATTGATAAATACATTAAAACCTTCCCCGAAAATCCTGCCGTACAAGTGTTGAATGGACGCTGGGGACCATACCTGGTTATTGATAAAAACAACTATAAAATACCAAAAGGGACCGAAGCAGCTTCACTTAGCTTGCAGGATTGCCTGGATATAGCAGCTGACCCTAAAAATGCGAGTAAAGGAAACCGTTTCCGTAAAAAAGAAACCACCAAACCAACTAAAGAAACAGTTGTAAAAGAGAAAAAAACAAAGAAAGCTGTAAAAAAAGCCGCTTCACCAAAAAAGGCAGCCCAAAAGGCTACAAAAGCAGCAAAACAAGACACCCCGGCGACTAAAAGCGCTGTGAAAAAAGCCGTAAAAAAAGCTGCAGTCAAAAAAGTAGCAGCTAAAAGTGTAACCAAAACAAAAAAGACCAAGTAGAAAGACCTAATAATCAATAGAATCATTTTTTATATGCAAGAATATTTTACCCCTATTGATGTTCTAAAATTTAATGGAATTAACCAATATACAGATTCATCTTATGGAAAAGTGGTGAATGCATATACACAAGATGGTAATTTCCCAGAGTTAAAAGATGTTGATCTAGCTATTGTAGGAATACAGGAAGATCGAAAAGCAATAAATAATGAAGGTTGTGGTCTTTCACCCGATTATATCAGAGAAAATTTTTACAAGCTGTTTCAAGGAAATTTTAATGCCCGAATTGTTGATCTGGGAAATATTAAAAAAGGAAATACAATAGAGGATAGCTATTTCGCCGTTACTGATGTATTATCACAATTACTAAAAAAAAATATCGTTCCTATTACAATTGGTGGGGGGCAGGATTTGACCTATTGCAATTACAATGCATACTCAACACTTGAACAAACAATAAATATCGTTGCTGTTGATTCAGCCTTTGATATTGGTGATGGAGAAAAAGAATTAAACTCGCAAAGCTATTTAAGCAAAATCATTTTACATAAACCCAATATACTTTTTAATTTTAGTAACGTCGGATATCAAACATATTTTGTAGAACAAAATTCAATTGACTTAATGAGTAAATTATATTTTGATGCACATCGTCTTGGACATGTGAGAAAAAATATAGAAGATGTGGAACCAATTGTTCGCAATGCAGATATGTTGAGTTTTGATATTTCATCTATCCGTCAAAGTGATGCTCCTGGAAATGCAAATGCATCCCCAAATGGATTTAATGGAGAAGAAGCATGTCAGATCGTACGCTATGCAGGCTTAAGCGATAAGTTATCGTCGATTGGATTTTATGAAATTAATCCAGCATTTGATACAAATAAACAAACTGCGCATTTAGTTGCTCAAATGATCTGGTACTTCATTGATGGATTCTACAATCGCAAACAAGATTATCCGATCGGTGATAAATCACAGTACACAAAGTACCGTGTATCCCTGAAGGATCATGAACATGAGATTGTTTTTTACAAAAGTAATAAAAGTGACCGGTGGTGGATGGATGTTCCATATCCCATTAATCATCAGGTAAAATATGAACGTCATCATATGGTTCCCTGTTCCTATGGTGATTATAAAACAGCTTGTGAAGATGAGATGCCAGATAGATGGTGGCAAACCTATCAAAAGTTAGGGTAAAAATTTAAGCTATTTTGTTTAATGAACAATAAATTGTTAAGAAAAATTTGTTTATTTGAACCGAATAGTTAACTTAGCGACCTGACTCGATAGAAAAATACAGGAGAGAAGCAGTGATTTGTTAATAATTAACAGTTAGATTTATGAGAAAGAGCCTTACTATTTTTGTGTGTTCATTTATCGGATTAGTATCGTTTGCACAGCAAGATGCGCAGTTCAGTATGAATATGTTTAATCGCGTAGGAGTTAACCCGGGCTATGCGGGAACAAACTATGCCGGATATAAAAGTCAGGGAATTTGTGCCACATTATTGTATCGTAATCAATGGACCGGATTTAATGGTGGACCAAAAAGTATTCTGTTCAGTGCTGATTACGGAAACATATTTGGCGGCGGTATTGGATTAACAGTTAGTCAGGATAAAGCAGGATTTGAAAAAACAACAATGGCAAAATTAGCATACTCTTATCATTTGCATATTGGTAGCAATGGCGGTGTGTTAGGACTTGGTTTAGATGCCGGTATGCTGCAAAAAGGGTTAAATGGAAATTTCATTGCACCCGATGGAAGTACAATAAATAATCAGGGAACCGATCCTTCGATTCCATGGCAAGGAGCGGCAGCAACAACTTATGATTTAGGATTTGGTATTTATTACACAACTAAAAAATTATATATAGGTCTTTCTTCTTTGCATTTGCCTGAACAGACATTAAAAAAAGGAGAAAATTTTGATTATACAGTAGCACGTCACTACTATATAATGGCAGGCTATACATTTATCGGACAAAAAATAGATATTACACCATCTATTTTAACAAAATCAGACGCAACGTCTACACAGTTGGATATAAACTTAATGGCAAAATGGCAAAAAATGTTGTTCTTTGGCGTTTCATATCGCTTGACAGATGCTGCTGTTGCAATTGTAGGACTTGAATATAGAAACTTTAAAGTAGGATATGCATATGATTACACGTTGTCATCTTTGAAAAATCACAGCAGTGGTAGTCATGAAATTATGTTGGGCTTTTGTCATAAATTCCCTAAACCGGAATATAAACAGAGTCACGTAAATGTTAGATTTTTATAATATTTTAAATTAAAAATACGTTGGTAACCTTAAAAGATTAAGGTTCGTTTAAGCTACTCCATCGATACTAAATCATCACGCTTTTTAAGTGTGGTGATTTTCCATCAAAAGGAGCTTTAATTAAAAACAACAAATATGAAAAAGTTGCTCATGTTAGGTTCTGCGGTTGTATTATTAGGTACAACGAGTTGTACGAAAAGTACCGGAGAACTTGTCGGTGTTCATCCTCGTCCGGAATGGTTCGATGTAGATCCCTTTGGGATGTTGTACATTCCAATGGGAAGTTACAATATGGGGCCAAGTGATGAAGATATCCCCTATTCACACACCACAAAGTCAAAAACAGTTTCTGTTCAAGCATTTTACATTGATCAAACAGAAATCTCAAATAATGAGTATCGTCAGTTTGTTAATTGGGTACAAGATTCAATCGCTCACCGTGCACTATTTGAAGATGGACGTGCAGAACATGCTATTGAAACAGATGAGTACGATCAACCAATTGACCCCCCTTATGTGAATTGGGATGAAGAAATTGGATGGGATGAGCAAGATGTAAGAGACGTACTCGAATTTATGTACCTACCTGTCGAAGAACGTTTCTATAGAAGAAGAGTAATAGATACTCGTAAATTGAATTTTGAATATTATTGGCTCAATTTGAAAATGGCAGCTGCAAAAAGCAACCGTTTCAAACCGTCTAAATCTCCTGACCCTATTACCGGACAAGATTTTATTAATGGCTATCAGTCAACCAGTGTTGGCGATAACAAGACATTAGGACATTATGATGTAAAAGACCAGGTTTCTGATGGAAGTGGTAATTACAGCCTAAGAGAGCGTAAAGATAAAGACAGAAGTGTATTTATTGTAAAAGATGTAATCAACGTATATCCAGATACACTAGCCTGGGTACACGATTTTACATACTCTTTCAATGAACCAATGACAAATATGTATTTCTGGCACCCAGCATACGATGATTATCCTGTAGTTGGTGTTACCTGGAAACAAGCTCGTGCTTTCTGTATTTGGAGAACACAATTATTCAACAACTGGTTAATGTCAAACGACCAAAGTATTGTGAACGATTTCCGTTTACCAACAGAATCAGAATGGGAGTATGCAGCTCGTGGAGGTAATGCATTGAGCCCGTATCCTTGGGGAGGTCCTTATATTAGAAATGCCTTAGGATGTTTCTTGGGTAACTTTAAACCAATGAGAGGTAGTTATATTGATGATGGTGGTTTCCACACGGTTCGAATTGGTGAATACAACCCAAATGGTTATGGCTTGTATTGTATGGCAGGAAATGCTGCTGAGTGGACGAGTAATGCATTTGATGAGTCGGCTTACGACTTTACACATGACTTAAACCCAGATTATGTTTATGAAGCTCAAGACAATGAAGCAAATGTTTTGAAACGTAAAGTTATCAGAGGTGGTTCATGGAAAGATGTCGGTTTCTATCTGCAAACTAGTACCAGAACTTATGAATATCAAGATACTGCAAAATGTTATGTTGGATTCCGTTGCGTTCAGACCTATTTGGGACGTGCTAAGGATGACGTAAGAGGCGTAGGTTTTGGAGGACGTAACAATTAAAAAAGTAATCTCTATCTAAACTAAATAATAATTATTAACTTTTAAATTAAAAAAAACTATGGGCGGTAAAAAGTGGAAAAGTTTCATGGCTAAATTATATGGATTTGGCGCGGCGATCGTAATTGTTGGGGCGATGTTTAAAATTATGCACTGGCCTGGTGCAGGACCAATGCTTGTTGTTGGTTTATCAACTGAAGCAGTAATTTTCTTTTTCTCAGCATTTGAACCCCCTCATGAAGAAATTGATTGGAGTTTAGTTTATCCTGAATTAGCAGGAATGCATGGAGAAGAAGGTGAAGACACAGAACATAAAAAAATTGAAGATAAAGGTTCAGTTACAGAACAATTGGATGCAATGTTTGAAGAAGCAAAAATAGGCCCTGAGCTTATTGCAAGCCTGGGCGAAGGCATGCGTTCTTTGGGTGATCAAGCTTCTAAATTAAATAATATTACAGATGCTTCTGTTGCTACAAATGACTATGTGTCAAGTGTAAAATCAGCAGCAAAAAATGTAAGCTCTTTATCCGATTCATATTCAAAAGCCGCAGAATCTCTAATGGGATTGACTGTAAACAATAATGAAAGTGCATCTTTTGGTGATCAAATCGTAAAAGTTTCTAAAAACTTGGCAGCATTAAACGCATCTTATGAATTGCAATTACAAGGATCTAATGATCACTTAAAAGCAACTTCTAAATTCTATGACGGTCTTGAAACATTAATGAAAAATTTAAATGATTCTGTTGACGATACAAGAAAATACAAAGATCAAATCGCTCAATTATCATCTAATTTAGAGTCATTGAATACCATTTATGGTAATATGCTAAATGCAATGAGAAAATAATTCTTCACAAAGAAGAATTATTTTTTTATGAAGAATTATTGCAATTCTTCTATGTAACTAACTGAATTTATAAATCCAAGAAAACTTTTATAAGATATGAGTGGTGGTAAAGAAACCCCAAGGCAGAAGATGATCGGGATGATGTACCTCGTGTTAACAGCACTGTTAGCACTGAACGTTTCGAAAGAAATTCTGAATGCCTTTGTTATTATTGAAGATGGTTTGAATGTAACCAACAAAAACTTTGATGGCAAAAACGAACTTTTGTACTCTAAGTTTGACAAGGCAATGGCTGATAATAAAGCTAAAACAGAGCCTTGGTATAAAAAAGCAAAAGAAGCGAAGAAAAAATCAGCAGAATTATGCGCTTACATTGATGAGATAAAAAGTGAAATGTATCAGCGAATTCAAAAGCTTGAGAAAAACGTAGCGGATACTTTTCAATTGAAAAATCTGGATAGTAAGGATGAAAACAACATACCTACAGAAATTATGATTGGTGCGGGTGCCGATACTGAGCATGCTACTGGTAAAGCAAAAGATTTAAAAGAAAAAATTGAAGCCTTTAAAAAGGATATGATTGCACTTGTTCCCAAAAATGAACAAGCTAGTCTTAAATTGGGTCTTAGTACAGAAGAAATGTACTCCATTGGTGATGAAAAAATGGTTCCATGGGAATCGAATTTATTTGCCCACCAACCTGTTGCAGCTGTATTGAGTATCCTTGCAAAAATCAAAAATGACGTGAAGAATGCAGAAAGTGATGTTGTTTCTGTGTTATTAAAATCGGTTGATGCCGGTGATTTCAAGTTTGATAACGTTGTTGCAAAAGTAGTTGCACCTACCAGTTATATTACTGCTGGTGAGGAGTACACAGCAGATATTTTCGTATCCGCATATAGCTCAACTCAAAACCCTGAAATTATTGTAGGGGGAAGTAACAAAGTTCCTGTTGAAAACGGAATGGGTAAATATACAGTTCGTACTGGTGCTGAAGGTTTACAAGAATATAGCGGAGTAATTAATGTGAAAGCTCCGGATGGATCGGTTAAGCCATACCCTTTTACTGGAAGTTATATGGTAGCTAAACCTTCTATGGCTGTAGCTCCTACCAAAATGAACGTATTTTATATTGGTGTTCCAAACCCTGTGGATATTACCGTTGCAGGAGCTGCTCCTACGGATGTGGTAGCGACTATATCCGGCGGTGGAGGAAAAATCACGAATAAAGGTCAAGGTCATTATATCGTAGATGTTTCGTCAGGGAATGAATGCTCCGTTAACGTATCTATTAAAAGCAAGAGTGGTGCGAGTAAGTCAATGGGATCTCAAAAGTTCCGTGTGAAAAAAGTACCTAGTCCACAAGCTTCATTTGCCGGTGTTGTTGGTGATGGTAAAGTTACAAAAGGAGAGATCAATTCGGCAGGTGGGGTTATTCCTCGATTGGATGATTTCGTGTTCGATTTGAAGTTCCCTGTTATTTCCTGGAACATGTCTGTATTTGTTAACGGTAGTTATGCAGATTACACTGCACAAGGAGCTGCTGCTACCGGAGCAATGAAAGATATCTTAGCAAAAGTTAAACCTGGACAAAAGGTATTGATTGAAGATGTAAAAGTACAATGTCCGGACGGTGTCAGAAAGATTACTGGTTGTGTATTGAAAATTAAATAAAGTACAGGAGGACAACTCATGAAAAACCTAAAGTTTCTTATAATAGCCGTTGTTGTTTCATTGATTTCAATGGATGGCTATGGTCAGGCAGCAGGCGTTATTAAACCACCAAAATATCCTGATGGTGTATATACAAAAGAAAATACTCGTACACGGAGAGCGATTCCTTACCCACATTTACGCGAAGCGGATGTTATGTGGAGCAAACGTACCTGGAGAGTAATCGATTTACGTGAGAAAATAAATCATACACTTTACTACCCGGATGTACCTATCTTGGATCGTAAAAGCTTATTTGACGTGATCAAAGATGCTGCAACAAAAGATGGTACAATTACTTTGTTCGATCAGGCTACTGTGGATGATGAGTTTCGTTATGATATGACCAAAACGGAAATTGAAGCGAAATTGGTAAGATGGGATTCTACACATACTGCTGAGGATCCAAATAATCCTGGAACCATGATCAGTGCGCCGTTAAAAGAAGAAACAACAAGTGCAAATATCTGGAAATATTGGGTTAAAGAAGATTGGTTTTTTGATAGACAACGTTCTGTATTGGATGTACGTATTATCGGAATCTGTCCTTTGATCGAAAAAATTTCTGAAACAGGTGAGCACATGGGTGGAGACGTTGCTTTATTCTGGGTGTATTTCCCAGAAGCACGACCAATCTTCGCGAATCAGGAAGTTTTTATGCGTCACAACGATGCAGAAAGAAGAACACTGGAAGATATTTTCTGGAAACGAATGTTTACAAGCTATGTAAGAAAAGAATCGAACGTGTATAACAGAGGTATCTTTGATTACAAAGCTGGTTTAGATATTCTATTAGAAGCTGAACGTGTTAAAAACGATATTTTCACGTACGAACATGATTTATGGCACTTCTAAATCATACTTAATGATAAAAAATCCCGGTTTGTTTCTGACCGGGATTTTTTTTTTGCAATAAATATTTCCTGCTATCCGTTTCCTTATGAAATCTCTCTCAACATGGAACAGCAAACAAAAGCAGGTAAAAACGTACTCTTTTACCTTACAATCACCATTGGTATATTTCTTTTATTTTGGCAAAACTCCTTTGCACAAGCAGGGGTAAAGGATCCTCCCCGTAACGGACCTACTCCATCCCCCTGCGATATGAACAGGATTAACAGACCTTTTCCGATGCAACAAGCATATGTGCGCGATGCAGATATGATGTGGAGCAAACGTGTATGGAGGGTGATTGATTTACGTGAAAAAATGAACCATACATTGTATTACCCACTTGAACCGACTGTATGCTTAAAAAGTTTATTTGATGTGTTTAAAACGGCCATTATGGAGGGTAGTTTAAAAGCATATGCAAACCCAGTATTCGATGATGAATTTACAACCGAGATGACCAAAGATGAAGTCAATCGATTACTTGTTTCATGGGATTCTACTCATCAGACAGAAGATGTAAATAATCCGGGAGAGTACATTACAGTTCCTGTTAAAACGGAAATAACAGCTGGAAATATTTGCCAATACTGGATCAAAGAAGATTGGTTCTTTGACAGACAACGTTCTGTTATGGAGGCAAGAATTGTGGGTATTTGCCCGCTTGTCCAAAAAGTGGCCGAAAATGGGGATGTAGTTGGTGTAAAACCGTTGTTTTGGATCTATTTCCCTGATGCACGAGCTGCCCTGGCACGTGCGGCTTCCTTTAATTCCTTTAACGATTCAGAGCGCATGAGTTATGATGAATTGTTTGCAAAACGAAAATTCTCAAGCTTTGTCTATAAGGAATCGAATGTATATAACAGATCCATTACCGAATATAAAGTAGGTATGGATGCACTCCTGGAGTCCGAATCGGTTAAAGAAGATATTTTTAAATATGAAAGTGATTTATGGCAGCAATAAAATAAAGCAAGGGTCGAGAGCAAGAGCAATGACATGAACAATATAATGTACTTGCTCTTGCTCTTTAATCTTGCTCTAAATTTAGTCGCATGCTTTTCTCAAAAACAAACACATGGGATGCATGGCTTTAAATACGGTTAAGCAATGCTTTTGAAAATCTTTGGATAGAACTTCTTTATCTTTCAAATCGTGAACAACAATAAAGCTTTTGTGTTTTAATAATTCAATTTGAGGATGTGTTTTATCATATCCTTTTGGAACAGCTTTTAATTTATCTTCTTCAGACAAACCGTCAAAATATTCTTTGAACGGTTTTGCTTTTAAAATTTTTTCGAATTCATTCGGATTGTAATCAATTTCCTGACGGATGGCATTGAGATAAACCGGTTCTGGCTGCCACATTCCACCGGCTAAAAAAGAAGCTCCTGGTTGCAGGTGAAAATAGTACCCTGCTGAAAACGATTTCTTTCCACCAGGTGAAATACTTGCACCCATATTGTTTTTATACGGTGATTTATCTTTTGAGAAACGAACATCTCTGTTGATCCTAAAAATGCAATTTTTGGGTTCCAGATGCTTAACAGCAGGATCGAATTTAGAAAGCCCTAAAATCAAGTCTTGCACAAACTTTTTAAAGTTACCTTTTGCAATTTCATAAGTATCACGGTGTGCATCAAACCAATCTTTATTATTATTCTTTTGTAAATTTTTTAAAAATGTAAGTGTATCTGATTGTATCATGGAAGGCTATTTTTGTGTCGTTAAAATTATAGAATGTAAAACAGATATACAAAATGGGAATCGTATATTTGTCAAAACGGAACAATGGATTCATTAACACATATCGTGCTAGGAGCTGCTATAGGCGAAGCTGTACTTGGGAAAAAGATAGGGCGCAAGGCCATGTTATGGGGCGCTTTTGCGGATACCATTCCTGATTTTGATGTGTTTGGTTCACCTTGTTTTTCGGAAGCAAGGCAATTGCTGGTGCACCGTGGTTTTACACATTCTTTTTTATTTCTTGCAATCATGGCACCTTTACTGGGATGGTTGTTTAACAAATGGTTTAAAAAATCTGCAGCAACCAGAAATGATTGGACACTTCTTTTTTTTCTGGGGTTATTAACACATATTGTACTTGATTCATTTACAGCTTATGGTACCGGATGGTTTGAACCCTTCAGCCACTATCGTGTTGCATTCAATACTATTTTTGTGGCGGACCCATTTTACACGTTACCCTTTTTAATTTGTGTATTGATTGCGCTCATTGCAAAAAATAATTCAACAGCACGTATCCGATGGAACAAGGCCGGTTTATGGATCAGTTGCCTATATCTGGCCTATACCTTTGTTAATAAATGGTATGTTGATTCAGAAATAGAAGAAGCATTTCATAAAAAAAATATTGCAACAACTGATTTTGTTACCACTCCAACTCCTCTGAACAATTTTCTATGGATGACTTATGCTACAGATAGTACAGGCTATTGGATGGGATATTATTCTGTATTTGATAAAACGAATGATATTGATTTTTTTCACGTTGCTAAAAATGATTCCCTGTTAAAACCATATGAGAATGGTGAATCAGCAAAGTTATTGAAGCGTTTTTCCAAAGGATATTATTGCTTATCCAAAACAAATGATACCGTTTATTTTAATGATATTCGATTTGGTCAAATGGGGGGATGGGATGGTTCGGATCCGGCCTTTGTATTTTCATTTACACTTGCTGATGACGGGAAAAGCAAACAATCGCTGGATCGAACAAAATTTAAAACCACTATGCGTGATGCCTTTCTTTCTGTTGTTAAACGGGCAAAAGGAATATAGTTTAAGAGCTGTGGCTATATGGTTTAATTTTAAACCGGTAGTTTTTAATTCTTTTTAGGGTGTACAAAGAGGTTAATCCAGATTAATCGTGAAAAACGAAAGAAAACAGGTAGTAATGCAATGAGTAAAAGAGAGAAGATAATTACAAAGGAAGCTGTATCAACATTACCCCAAACACATAAAAGCAGGTAAAGCCCAATTCCAAAACCTACTGTTAATCCATAGCTGACATATGCAGCTCCAAAATAAAACCCGGTTTCGCGATTAAAATCTTCTTTACAAGCAGGGCACTCACTATTCATTTTCGTAAACCTTTTCAGGTCGTATGGATTACCGGTTTCAAAAAAATTACCCTTGTGACAACGTGGGCATTTATTGGCTAAAATGCTGTACAATCTGGTTTCGTGAAGGCGCATAACTTTTTAATTTTCGATACAAAGGTATGTAAAAGCAAAGTTCAGGGCTATTTATAAGGCTTTTTTTTCCTACCTTTGTGCCCTAATTTTGACTAAAATATGATTTCAGTAAATTCCGTTACCGTTTCGTTTGGAGGGTATGATTTGTTTGATAATGTTAGTTTTTTGGTAAATCCAAAAGACAGGATAGG
>DAORKB010000002.1:0-51811 GCA_035439365.1 Bacteroidia bacterium | reverse complement strand
CAGTTTCTGGACAATGTAACATCCCGTACCATCGAAATTTCCAATCAGAAAATTTACGATTACAAAACAAATTACTCCAAATACCTTGTGTTGCGCCAGGAAAGAAAAGAGCAACAGGAATCTGCAGCGAAGAATCAACAAAAAATTATTGATCAAACAGAAGCGTTGATTGATAAATACCGTGCAAAAGCAAGTAAGGCAGCTTTTGCTCAGTCGTTGATCAAAAAGCTGGACCGCATGGAAATTGTGGAGGTGGATGAAAGTGATACCACTACGATGGCTTTTCGTTTTCCACCGCCCGCACATTGCGGAAAAATTGTGTTGACAGTTGAAAATGCAGGTAAAACCTATGGTGAAAAGCGTATTTTCAAGGATGCGAATTTTATTCTTACCAAAGGCGATAAGATTGCACTTGTAGGAAGAAACGGTGAAGGAAAGAGTACAATGATGAAAATGATTGCACAGCAGATTGATTTTGAAGGAACCGTGCAATTGGGACATAATGTAATGATGGGGTATTTCGCCCAGGATCAGGCAGAGAAGTTGGATCCGAATAAAACCGTGTTTGAAACCATTGATGAGCTTGCTGTTGGGGATATACGCAAACAAGTAAGAACATTATTGGGTTCATTTTTATTTGGAGGAAATGATATTGATAAAAAAGTAAGGGTATTAAGTGGAGGGGAGAGAGGACGATTAGCACTGTGCAAGTTGTTGCTTCAACCCTATAATCTATTAATTCTCGATGAGCCTACCAATCACTTGGATATACGCAGTAAAGAAGTATTGAAGCGTGCCGTGCTGGCATATGAAGGAACCGTAATTATTGTTTCCCACGATCGTGATTTTTTAACGGACCTCACTGAAAAAATGTACGAGTTTAAAAACGGGAAAGTAAGAGAGCATCTGGGAGGTATTGCCGAATTCATGGAAAAATTAAAAATGGATCGTTTATCAGAAATGAATTCCAAGAGCCCATTTTTAAAACCAAAAGAGGAAGTAAAAGTAGAAAAACCGAAGGTGGATACCCGTAATGATGAGCGTGAAAAGGAAATAAAACAGCTTAAATCCCAGATCGCAAAATCCGAAAAGGAAATTGAGCGCCTGGAAAATGAAATCGCTTCATTTGATAAGAAATTAGCTGATCCGGATCAATACCAGACCGTCATGAATGATAAAGCAGCTTTCTCCGAGTATGAAAAAATGAAAAAACAATTGGAGGCTGAAATGCAGAATTGGGAGGCTTTACAGGCTAAATTAGAGTCGTAGGAAACCTAATTTTTAAAAAAAACAATGAAATTTTAATGCAGATTTCAGATTATTCCATACATTTGCTTCCGAAAATGAAAAACAATTCACATTTACATCATCATCATACTTCTCTAACAGAGATGCGGATGCTGTATTGTGCAAACTAAACAAGATATAATTTCACGCAATATATAAAAGGGTTCCGCAACATGCAGGACCCTTTTTCTTTTATCAGAATTGAAAGAATACAGAACGATAAGTTAAAACAAAAAAAATGGAAAAGAGATTAAGAATTGCAATTCAGAAGTCCGGACGATTGAATGAAAATTCGATCAAAATTTTGAAGGAAGCCGGAATAGAATTCGACAACGGATTAAACAAATTAAAAGCAGAAGCATTTAATTTTCCGTTGGAAGTATTTTTTTTAAGGGATGATGATATTCCTCAGTATGTTGAAGATGGTGTTGCGGATATCGGAATTGTGGGTGAGAATGTTGTACTTGAAAAAAACAAGGAACTGAGAATAGTTGACAAACTTGGTTTTGGAAAATGCCGTTTGTCTATTGCAATTCCTAAAGATCAAAAATATAAATCCATTGAAGATTTAAATGGTAAACGCATCGCAACATCGTATGCAACTATCCTTTCAAAATATTTAAAGAAGAATAAAATTTCTGCAGAGATTCATGAGATAAGCGGATCTGTTGAAATTGCGCCAGGTATTGGTTTAGCAGATGCTATTTGTGATTTGGTAAGTTCGGGTAGTACCTTGTTTACAAATGGATTGAAAGAAGTAGAGGTGATCCTGAAATCTGAGGCGGTATTGGTAGCAAACAAAAAACTTGAAAAATGGCAACAGGAAATTTTAGACAAGTTGTTGTTTCGTATCAACGCTGTTAGAAAAGCAAAACACAGCAAATACATTTTATTGAATGCTCCAAACGATAAATTAGATGCTATTTGTAAATCATTGCCAGGGATGAAAAGCCCAACGATTCTCCCACTTGTTGAAAAAGGGTGGAGCTCTGTACACTCGGTAGTTGAAGAAGATCAGTTTTGGGACATTATTGAAAAATTAAAATCAAATGGTGCCCAAGGTATTTTGGTGGTACCAATTGAAAAAATGATTTTGTAAAAATTGCAATATGAAACGAATTAATTATGCATCAGCAGCTGAATGGGAGGAATTATTAAAACGTCCTGCCATTAATACAGCATCTTTGGAAAATACAGTTGCGTCTGTATTAGCTGATGTGAAGCAAAATGGTGATGCTGCAATAAAAAAATATACATTGCAATTTGATAAGGCAGAATTATCAAGTATGCTAGTGAGTGCAGCAGAAATAGCCGAAGCAGAAGCTGCTGTTTCTGATGATTTGAAAGCGGCAATTGCATTGGCGAAATCAAATATTGAGAAATTTCACAGCGCTCAAAAGGAACAACCTGTAATAATTGAAACACGCGCTGGTGTGAAATGCTGGAGAAAATCTGTAGGGATTGAAAAAGTAGGGTTGTATATTCCTGGTGGAACGGCACCTTTGTTTTCTACCATTCTGATGTTGGGAGTACCTGCTACTATTGCCGGCTGCAAAGAGATCATTCTTACATCACCACCGGCAAAAGATGGAAAATTACACCCGGCCATTTTATATACAGCAGCATTGGTTGGCATCACTAAAATTTTTAAAATTGGCGGTGTTCAAGCAATAGGTGCCATGGCTTATGGAACTGCAACTGTACCGAAAGTGTCTAAAATATTTGGACCAGGTAATCAGTATGTAACCTGTGCCAAACAATTGATTAATAAAGAAGGTGTGGCCATAGATATGCCGGCGGGCCCGTCGGAGGTTGCTGTCTTTGCAGATGAAACCTGTGTGCCAGAATTTGTAGCTGCCGATTTATTGTCGCAAGCAGAACACGGTGAGGATTCGCAAGTAATTTTGGTTTCAGACTCTGAAAAAGTAATTGAAGAGGTGAACAATGCGTTGAAGTTACAATTGGAATTATTACCCCGAAAACAAACAGCAGCAAAAGCTCTTGAAAACAGCAAGGCATTTTTAGTGAAGAATAAAGAAGAAGGTATGGCACTTTTGAATGTTTATGCACCGGAGCATTTGATCATTGTTTGCAAAAACAGTGAAGAGCTGGGCGAGAAAGTGATCAATGCTGGTTCTGTTTTTCTTGGCAATTATTCCTGCGAGAGTGCAGGAGATTATGCTTCGGGAACAAATCACACATTGCCCACAAATGGATATGCAAAAGCATATAGCGGCGTATCACTGGATAGTTTTGTAAAGAAAATAACCTATCAGCAATTAACCAAAGAAGGAATACAAGCAATAGGTAGTGCAATTGAATTGATGGCAGAAGCAGAAGGATTGCAGGCACATAAAAATGCTGTAACCGTAAGATTACGACATCGGGGATAATTAAATTATTAATCAAGCTATTTAAATAGCCAATCGAAAAATTATTTAATTGAATTTACAATTTTAAAAAATAAGCAATCATGAGTTTCGACTTAAACAATATACTTAGAGAGAATATAAAAAAATTAGTTCCTTATTCATCAGCACGTGATGAGTACAAAGGAAAAGATGGTGTTTTTCTGGATGCCAATGAAAATTCATTTGGAGCTCCGTTGCCAAATGATAAAGCTGCAAATTATAATCGTTACCCGGATCCTCTACAATTGGCTGTTAAAGAAAAGCTGAGTAAAATAAAAGGGCTGCCGGTAGAAAATATTTTTTTAGGAAATGGAAGTGATGAAGCCATTGATATTTTATTCAGAGCATTTTGCAATCCGGGTAAAGACAATGCTATTATTTGTCCGCCTACCTATGGAATGTATGAGGTATCGGCTAATATCAATGACGTTACAACAGTAAAAGTTCCATTAACGCCCGAAACATTTCAACTGGATACGGAAAAAATTTTGAAAACAATAAATGCAAATACCAAACTGATATTTATTTGTTGTCCGAATAACCCTACCGGTAATGGTGTAAAGTGGGATGCTATCAAAACAATTCTGGAGCAATTTAATGGGATCGTATTGGTGGATGAAGCCTATATTAATTTTGCAACCTATCAAAGTTTGATTCCAAAATTATTGGAGTATCCAAATCTTGTTATTATTCAGACGCTTTCTAAAGCCTGGGGAATGGCTGGTTTGCGTGTGGGAATGGCATTTGCATCACAAGCCATAATTGATGTGTTCAATAAAATTAAACCTCCTTATAATATTAATGCAGCTTCTCAAAAATTAGCGTTAGAGGCCCTGAACAATGTTGAGTTAGTCAACAACTGGATTAAAGAGATTGTACAGGAGCGTGAAAGGCTTGCAGATGCTTTGTCTTCATTACCATTTGTTGTAAAGATTTACCCCAGTGAAGCTAATTTCATTTTAGTAAAAACAACAGATCCAAAACGTATTTACAATTACCTCACCGATAATAAAATTATTATACGTGATCGCAGTAGTGTAACGTTGTGTGAGGGTACCTTACGGATAACAGTTGGTACAAAAGAAGAGAACAAGCAGTTGCTTGAGAAATTAAAATTATATAAATAAAGAAAATAGTTAATCAACACGTTCTAAATTTTAGCATGAAAAAAGTATTATTTATCGATCGCGATGGAACTCTTATTTGGGAACCACCTGTTACATTTCAAATTGACAGTTTTGATAAGTTTAAATTTTTACCCGGTGTTATCACCTGGCTCGGAAAAATTGTGCGTGAGTTTGATTACGAATTGGTAATGGTTACCAATCAGGATGGGCTTGGAACCCCCAGTTATCCGGAAAATACATTTTGGCCGGTGCATAACCTGATGATGGAAATATTGGAACGTGAAGGAATTAAATTTTCAGAAGTTTGTATTGATCGCTCTTTTGAAGCAGATAATAAACCAACCCGTAAACCCAATACAGGATTGCTCACTAAGTATTTAAACGGAGGAAACGGGCAATATGATTTGGCGAATTCCCTTGTCATAGGTGATCGTTTAACAGATATTAAACTGGCTAAAAATTTAGGATGCAAAGGCATATTGATTAAAAATTTTGATAAACCAGATGGTTGGGAAGAACATATTACGCTTGTTGCTAACGATTGGGAAGAAATATATAAATTTTTAAAGGCGCCTGACCGTCATGTGAAACATGTTCGAAAAACAAAAGAAACAGATATTGTAATTGAATTGAACCTGGATGGAACAGGTAAAGCCAGCGTTTCAACCGGTTTGGCCTTTTTCGATCACATGCTGGACCAGATTGCAAAACATGGAAACATTGATTTAAATGTGCAAGCAAAAGGAGATTTGCATATTGATGAACATCATACCATTGAAGACGTCGGCATTGCGTTAGGAGAAGCTTTTATGAAGGCACTTGGCGATAAACGAGGAATTGAACGTTACGGATTTTGTTTGCCAATGGATGATTGTTTGGCGCAGGTAGCTATTGATTTTGGCGGAAGAAACTGGATTGTTTGGGATGCTGCATTTAAAAGAGAAAAAATCGGAGAGATGCCAACCGAAATGTTTTTTCATTTCTTTAAATCTTTCAGCGATGCATCCAAATCCAATTTAAATATAAAGGCAGACGGAGAAAATGAACATCATAAAATTGAAGCAATTTTTAAAGCCTTTGCAAAAGCAATAAAAATAGCTGCCAAGAGAGATATTAATAATATGACATTGCCTTCAACGAAAGGAATGTTATAGTAGCTGAAAAAATTTATGAAACTGGTAATCGTAAAATACAATGCAGGGAACATCCGATCGGTAACATTTGCTTTGGAGCGGATAGGTGTTCAGGCTATCGTTACGGACAATAAAGAAGAGATACAAACAGCTGATAAAGTTATATTTCCCGGTGTTGGTGAAGCAAGCAGTGCAATGAAATATTTAAAAGAACGTGAGCTCGATAAGGTCATTGTTTCTTTGAATCAACCTGTATTGGGTATTTGCCTGGGGATGCAACTCATGTGTAATTATTCCGAAGAAGGTGACACGACTTGTCTTGGAATATTTAATCAGCAGGTGAAGAAATTTAAAGGCTCGCTGAAGGTACCACAAATAGGTTGGAACAAAATTAATCGTCTTCAATCGCCTTTGTTTACCGGCATAAATGAAAATGAATACATGTATTTTGTTCACAGTTATTATGCGGAGCTGGGTGAAAATACAATTGCACAAACAGACTATGATTTGACGTATAGCTCCGCCCTGTATAAAAATAATTTTTATGCAGCTCAGTTTCACCCCGAAAAATCAAGTGCTTCAGGACAAAAACTGTTAGAGAATTTTATAAAGATGTAAGGATTATTAATTATTGATAAAAAAAACAATATGGAAATTATTCCTGCAATTGATCTTATTGATGGTAAATGCGTTCGTTTAACGCAAGGAGATTATGCACAAAAAAAAATATACAACGAGAATCCGTTGGAAGTAGCCAAATCATTTGAAGGGATAGGGATTAAAAGATTGCATTTGGTCGATCTGGATGGAGCAAAAAAAGGAGAGGTGGTTAATTTAAGAGTATTAGAGAACATTGCATCGAAAACTGAATTGGTTATTGATTTTGGTGGAGGAATAAAAAAAGATACGGATATTCAGAATGTTTTTGATGCGGGTGCAAACATTGCAACAATTGGGAGCATGGCAGTTAAAAATAAAGAATTGTTTTTTAGCTGGTTGAAGAAGTATGGTTCCAGAAAAATATTGTTAGGAGCCGATGTAAAGGAGGAGAAGATTGCTATTGGAGGATGGTTGGAAACAACGGATATTTCCATTTTTGATTTCATTAAAGACAATATGCAAGAAGGGGTTTCTACTGTATTTTGTACGGATATTTCTAAGGATGGCTTGTTGCAAGGGCCGTCCATAGCGCTTTATAAAAAAATTAAAAAGGAGTTTGCAAATCTTCATCTAATCGCAAGCGGAGGGGTGTCAACCTATTCAGATCTGGAAGAACTTGAGAAAACGGGTTGTTCAGGAGTAATTGTTGGAAAAGCAATTTATGAAGAACGAATAACCATGCAACAATTGAAAGAATACATTAACTAATGGAATATTTATTATGTAATAAATAATGGCGTCTTCCATAAATATTACATCTTAAATATTACTTATTACATATAAGAAATGTTAGCAAAACGAATTATCCCATGTTTGGATATAAAAGATGGTCGAACCGTAAAAGGGATCAATTTTGAAAATATACGCGATGCAGGTGACCCCGTAGAATTAGCTATAAACTATACAAAACAAGGGGCTGATGAATTGGTTTTTTTGGATATATCTGCGACCAATGAAAAGCGTAAAACACTTTCGCAATTGGTTACGCGAATAGCGCATCACCTGGATGTTCCATTTACAGTGGGAGGAGGAATCAGTACGGTTGAAGATGTTTCTATTTTATTAAATGCAGGAGCAGATAAGATTTCTGTGAATACCTCGGCGGTTAAGAATCCTCAGCTCATAGGGGATTTATCGGCTCAATTTGGCAGTCAATGTATTGTACTGGCCATTGATACAAAGTATGAAATGGGGGATTGGTTTGTGTATTTGAATGGTGGTAGGGTAAAAACGGATATCAGAACTGTTGATTGGGCAAAGCGTGGCGTAGAGCTGGGAGCCGGGGAGATATTGCTTACATCCATGAATAATGATGGTACCAAAGCAGGCTTTTCAATTGATATTACCAAAACAGTTTCACAAGCAGTGAATGTACCGGTTATTGCAAGTGGTGGAGCTGGAACAATGGAGCATTTCAAAGAAGTATTAACGGAAGGAAATGCTGATGCTGCGCTTGCTGCAAGTGTATTTCATTACAAGGAAATAGAAATACCTGTGTTAAAGAACTACTTGAAAAATAACAAAATAGAGATAAGAATTTAAGAAATAGCCATTCAAAAAAACATACAATGACACCGGATTTTAAAAAATCACCTGATGGATTAATCCCTGCAGTTATACAAGATTCATCAACGAATCGTGTACTGATGTTGGGTTATATGAATAAAGAAGCATTTGAAAAGACGAAAGCTGAAAAACGTGTAACTTTTTTTTCCCGTTCAAAGAACAGATTGTGGACAAAAGGAGAAGAAAGTGGGAATTTTTTGGATGTACAGGACATCCTGATTGATTGTGATGAAGATACCTTATTAATAAAAGTAAAGCCTGTAGGGCCGGTGTGCCATACCGGTGCGGATACCTGCTTTAAGGAGGCAAATATATCCAGCGATTTCCTTTTAAAACTGGAGGGTATTATCAACGACCGTAGAAATAACCCTTCAGAGCAGTCGTATACATCATCTCTCTTTGCAAATGGAATTAATAAAATTGCTCAAAAAGTAGGAGAAGAGGCAGTAGAGCTGGTAATTGAGGCAAAAGATAATGATGCGGATCTATTCAAAAATGAGGCAGCAGATTTGATGTTTCATTACCTGATTTTGCTCCAGGCCAAGGGGTTTAAACTCAGTGATATAACCAAAATTTTGCAAATACGGAATAGCAAGTAAAAAATTCAACTATTTTTAGTAGAAATGTTGAATAATAAAGGCTATTTTCTCCAGTTATATTAATTAATTTTCTTATAATTGAAATGTAATTGTTCAACCAAGTTTTTGCATATAAAAGGGCTACCTACTCATGGATTTAAAGAAAAGCAGTTCCGTTGAACATGGCATTTTTACTGAAAAAGTAAATACAATACGAGCTGCTTATAAAACGGATGATAAAAAAGTAATTGTTTCTCATATTGGTGAGCTGGATCAGCGGAGGATCAATACTTTGTCCTCTTTGGTTGAAGCCCAGCTGGAACATTTGAAAGCTAGTAAAACAACTACAAAGAAAATTTTTAATATTGTTATTGAGGCCCTTCAAAATATAGCGCTCCATGGAGAAAATGTAGGAGCAGATGAGATCCCGTTAAATTACTTACTGGTTGCCCGGGATGGTCAGGATATTATGGTTTATGCAGGAAATGCTGTTCCAAATACAACTGTAAAAAAATTGGAAGAACGATTAAAAAGCATCCAATCCTTTAGTACTTTTGAGCTGAAAAAGCAATACATGGACGTATTAACCAATGGTTCGCTTTCGGAAAAGGGGGGAGCTGGTTTGGGCTTTTTAACGATGGCCCTGAAGGCACAAGAGATTAATTTTGATTTTATAAATTTAAACAACGACTATTCACTTTTTTCAATACAATTAAAAGTTTTAAAATAAATGACACGATTTGAACTAGAAGAAACGAGTAACACTCCTCATATTATTTTTGATAGCGAGGCCAGCAAATTTAGTATTGAAGGGAAATCCTTTCCTGAAGATAGTAAAGAGTTCTACCGTAAAGTTATCGATTGGATGGAGCAATACAAAGCTGAGAAACCAGCAACGCTTTCCCTAAGTTTTAACTTATTTTATTTAAGCTCCTCCTCTATAATATCTGTAAAACAATTGTTGTTAAAACTTGTTGACTTGCAGAACCAAGGAACCAAAGTAAGTGTGACATGGAAATATGATTATGATGATGATGACATAAAAAAAACAGGGGAAGATTATCAGCAATTAACAAAGTTGAATTTTGTTTACAAGGTAAACGTATAAATGTCGCTTATCTAAATAATCTGGTTGAGTTACCTGTTGCAATACCAATTCCCAGGATAATCAGGATTAGAATAAGTAGTGTACATAATATTTTAACATACCTCTTTTCTTTTGCTCTTTGTTGATGATTGTTTTCTTTGGATATACTCAAAGCGTTATTCATTGTAGCAATTACAAGTGACACCACATCATCATCATCTTTATTAATATAATCAAAAGCTCCTGAATCCAGGAGCTTTTTTGCTACCGACAGATTACGATTTCCGGTAAGGATGATCACCGGAATGTGAACATCATATTTCTTAATGTTAAGGAGCGTTTCCAATCCATCAACTCCTGGAAGACCATAATCAAGGATAATTACATCCGGGTTTAAATAGATATTCTCCATGCATTTTTCACCCGAATTAAAACGTATAAATTGGTGCGTATTTTCTTTTGATAAAATATAATCCAACATGGTTGAATACATTTCATTGTCTTCAACTATGAATACAAGGAGTTTACTATCTTTCATACAAATTCGTATGGACTAAGTGTGAGCGTTATTAACTTATTTGTTCTGTTTGCAATTCAGCAACAGCTTTTAAAGATACTTCTTTTACCTGAGCAATTAAATCGGCGATCAAATTTGCATTGGTCCCCTGAGCTGCATTATCCTCAATTGTTTCAATTTTCTCCTGCAATGAAGTAACTCCAACAAAGGAAAAAGAAGGTTTCATTTTATGTGCCACTGCCCTTAATGATGCCCAATCTTTATTCGATAAATCTGCTTCCATTTTTTGAATTGCTGTTGGTGTTTGATTTATAAAGATAGAAATCATTTGCTTAACAAAATCATTATCACCCTTTGAAAGCTTTTTGAGATAAGTTAGATCGGTATAACGATCTTCACTTTTCGTGGTTTCTGTTTTTTTAGTATTATCTTCCATGGCGTTGTCAATTTTTAGCACTGTAAGTATCTTAGCGTATAATTTATCTTCATCAAAAGGTTTGGAAATATAGTCATTCATTCCAACTTTTTCACATCTTTCTATCTCACCGGAAATTGCATGCGCTGTCATCGCAATAATCGGAGTTGCTGATTTGGGGGGAGATAAATTTTTGCGAATGTATTTTGTAGCCTCATATCCATCCATTTCAGGCATTTGAATATCCATTAGAACGATATCGTAATTGTTGTTTTGTAGTTTTTCAACTGCAATTTTCCCGTTATCAGCAACATCCACTTTCCAGTTCCAATTCGTGAGTACTTTGGTTGCAAGTACCTGATTCAGGTAATTATCTTCGACCAGTAGCACGTTTAAGTTATTGACATTTTTTGTATTGCATACTTCTTCAGGTATCGTAATGGTGGTTGTTCCTTTTCCTTTCTTAAACATCATCTGAAAAGAAAAAACAGATCCCTTGTCAACACAACTTTCAACTTTTATTTGCCCACCTTGCTGTTCAACCAACTGTTTGACAATGGTTAATCCCAAACCGGTACCTCCATATTTTCTTGTGGTTTCATTTGTAGCTTGTGTGAATCCTTCAAAGATAGAATTTAATTTGTCGTCTGGAATTCCAATTCCTGTATCATGCACTGAGAATCGTAATTCAATTGTTTCTTCTTTTTCTTCTATTAATTCAATTTCAATTTTTATTTCTCCTTCTTCCGTAAATTTAATAGCATTTCCAACAAGGTTTAACAAAATCTGATTGAGGCGTGTAGGGTCACCGATAATATATTCCGGTATACCGGGACCAATTTTAGAGGACAAACGAATATTCTTTTGCATTGATTTGGGTAACATCAAATCAATAATTGTGGAAACGGCTTGAGGTAGTTGAATTTCAATTTGTTCAAATACCAGTTTACCAGCTTGTGATTTCGAAAAATCGAGTATATCATTCACAATAACCAACAGGTTTTGCCCGGATGTTTTAATTGCATCAATGTACTGCTTTTGTTCGTCCGATAAAGAAGTTTTTAGAATAAGATTGGTAAACCCAACTATGGCATTCATTGGGGTTCGAATTTCATGACTCATGTTTGCAAGAAACTGTTCTTTTACCTTCATTGTTTCTTTCAGCTCCTTTTGCGTTTTTAATAATTCATTTAACGCTTTGTTTCCCTTCTTGAGTAAATGTTCACTGATCTTATTGGCAAGCACCAACTCTTCTTCCATTTGTTTTCGTACAGTTATATCGGAGTCAATCGCAATGATACGCTCCAGTTCACCTGTTTTACCGAGTACCGGGGTTAGCGTTGTAATCACCCAAAACTCCTTATTTTCTTTCGTGAAATTTTTATGCTCGTATGTAATAGGATTTTTCTCCCGGCGTATGGTTTCGTAAAACTGTTCTTGCTTTTTTATCTCGTCGGCGTCTCCACGTTTTAATAAATTACTGATATTATCAACAGTATCTGTTGAATAACCGGTTAGTTTTGTAAACCCTTCGTTCACCCATTCAATTTTACCGTAAGGATCTGTAATAATTACAGAGTTAAATGATTTACCGGCTGCCAGTGCAAGTTTTTCTAACTCTTCTTCATGTAAACGCTCTGTGATATCCTGAGCTGTTCCTATGGCGCGAATGAGTGTACCATGTTCATCGAATACTGGTTCTCCTCTTCCATTGATCGTTCGTACTTCACCATCATGACGAATAATGCGATAGTTATAATTTTGGTTATGCGTAATAGGATGTACTTGTGCAATATTTAGTGCAAACTCCTTGTCTTCTGGATGAATAAAGGAAATAAAATTTTCAATCGTAGGAACAAATGTAGCAGGATCAACTCCATAAATCCGGTATAACTCATCCGACCACTTGAACGAAAAGTTTTTAAAGTCGAGCTCCCAACTTCCAATATGTGCAATCTTTTGAGCCTCCTCAAGTTTTATTTGTTCTTTGAGAAGTGCTTCTGATTTTTGTTTTAACTCTTCTGCTTGTTGCGATAATTCTTTTAAAAGTTTATGACGTTCAATACTATAATCGATGGACCTTTTTAATCCCTTACCTTTTAATTTTCCCTTAATTAAAAAATCCTGTGCACCAAATTTCATGGCGTTGATCCCAACAGATTCATCCTCTAATCCGGTAAGAACAATTGTTGGTATTTCCGGCGCATGTTCGTGTATGGTTTTAAATGTATCTAAACCATCACTGTCAGGAAGGGAAAGGTCGGCAATAATAATATCAAAAGGATGTTTTTTTAGCTGGGCCAAACCAGAAGCAAGATCTTCAGAAATGGAAAGCACATAACCGCTTCCGAATGCCTCCTTCATAAATATATCAATCAGACGTGCATCTCCGGGATTATCTTCTACTAATAGTATATTTATCTTCTCACTCAACTGAACGTTTTTTTATTGAAACCGGTTTAAATGGTATTGTAAAATAAAATGTTGCTCCTTGGTTTGGTTCAGATTCAACCCACAATGTCCCCCCGTGTTGCTCTACAATTTTTTTACAAAGCGCAAGCCCTATCCCTGTTCCGGGATATTTGTTTTTTGCATGCAGACGTTGGAAGATGATAAATATCTTATCGAAATATTCTTTTTGAATTCCAATGCCATTATCAGATACAGAGAATTTATAAGCAGAGTCAAGCTTTTCAACAGAAACTTTAATTTTGGGAGGAGTTTCTGTTCGGAACTTAATTGCATTTGAAAGAAGGTGTTGAAACAGCTTGGAAATCAATGTTTGATCAGCGACGAGTTCAGGTAAATCATCAGATTTGATTTCTGCATGACTTTCTTTAATATAAAACTCCAGACCGTCAATAACAGAAGTGAGCGTAGCATTCGTATTCATTTTTTTTACATCGGTTATATTGTTTAATCGCGAGAACTCAAGTAATCCATTGATAAGATTTTTCATCCGAGCACTGCCATCTAATGCATATCCAATAAACTCAGCTCCTTCTGCATCAATTTTATCTTTATATCGGCTGGAAACAATTTGAAGATAACTGGTTATCATCCTTAAAGGCTCCTGCAAATCATGAGAGGCAGCGTAAGCAAAATGCTGACTGTCTTTTGTAATTTTTGCTGTTTCAGCTTCTTGTTCTTTTAGCTGAATTTCTAATTCTTTATAATTGGCAAATAATGATTTTAATGAAATATTTTGTTTTTCTGAGTAATAGGTGTTTAACTCATTTATTATGTTTAAAGCTTCATCAGCTTGAGATGTAAAATTGGTTATATGTTTTGAAATCAGTTTTTTTTGCTCGAATTCAATCAGGATTTTACAAAATTCATACGAAGCATCCGTTCCTGTATCCGCCTGTTCGCCTTTTTTGAAATAGGCCCCTGCCTTGTGAGAAGAATAGTTGAACAGCTCCTCCATGGATTGAATTGCAATGGAATTAATCGTTTGGGGGTCGAATTGACTTAAGAACACTTCATCTGTCATTGATGTTTGTGATTGTTCAATGATTTCCATAAAATGTTCGTTTTTTAGAAATTCTAAAAATTCGCTGATACCTCTAACCGCTGTTTTCATTTTAATAAATTTAAGCGCTTACTAAAATTTGCTTTGTATTCCGGACTGATGGGGATGACTTGTTGTCCTACAATTACCTTTTGTTCATTTATGTTAGAAATGTACTGTAAATTAATGATAAATGAACGATGCACCCTCAAAAACGAATCGGGATCAAGGTGATGTTCAAGAAAATTAAAATTTGAATTTGCACTATACTCTTTGTCGGTTGTAATGATATTGACACTTTCATGACTGGCTTCAAAAAACAGTATATCTTTTAAAGCAAGTTGAATTTGTTTGCCATTGTCTTTTATACGAATGTAGTCTTTGGATAAAAATTCAATTTCATTTTTCGCTTGATCGATTACTTCCTTGGCTTTTGCAACGGATTTATAAAAACGATCCGGAGTGATGGGTTTAACAAGGTAATCCACTACGTTCCATTCAAAAGCCTGTAGCGCATATTCTTTATTTGCGGACACAACGATAACAAGTGGAGGTTTATGAAGACTTTTTAATAATTGAGGACCGGATATGCCGGGCATTTCAATATCCAGAAGTAAAAGATCTATTTTTTTAGAGTTAAGAATACTAATCGCCTCAATTGCATTGTTGCAAGTATCTTCCAATTCCAGATCCTCTGCTTGAGAAACAAGCAAACTCAATGTTTTTCTTGACATTTCGTCATCGTCGATAATCATACAATTCATAAGACCTGGCTTTAAAAATTATATAAATGATGCAAAACAAAAATAATGCAAGCGATTATTGAAAAGGTATTCGGGTGAGCAAATTGATCAGATTGTAAGCGTATTCTCTTAATCAGGCTTACAATTATCCGTATTTTTTTTTAATATTTTACAAATCTCAAAAAAAAGATACTCGCTGAGTAAAAAATTGCCCAATCTGTGAAATGCGTAAGGGTACCTACGGAATTGATTTTTGGGGAAATTAGTAAATTATTGATAGATAAGGTTTTATGTTTAGGCATATTTTTTTGACATGTTTTGCTCACAAAATAAAATTTGAACTTTATGAAATTACTTGATATAAAGGTGATGCGCGGCCCTAATTATTGGTCGAACTACCGTAAACAACTTATTGTTCTTAAATTGGATCTGGAAGAGTTGGAAAAATTACCTACAAATAAAATTGACGGTTTTTTAGAACGATTAAAGGAATTGATTCCGTCCTTACAAACTCATCGTTGCTCCGAAGGACATGCTGGTGGTTTTTTTAAACGTGTTGAAGAAGGTACCTGGATGGGACATGTTATTGAACACATTGCTTTAGAAATTCAATCGCTGGCTGGCATGGAATGCGGTTATGGAAGAACGCGTTCAACGATTACAAATGGCGTTTACAATGTGGTTTATAGCTATGAAATTGAAAAGGCGGGAATCGTTGCCGGAAAGGCTGCCATCCGAATTGCCGAAGCGCTGATAAATGGTAAACCGTATGATTTAAAAACTGATTTAGATGAGTTGTGTCAATTAAAAGCTAAGTATGGCTTTGGGCCAAGTACAGGTGCTATTGTGGAAGAAGCGAAGAAATTGGGTATTCCATACAAGCGATTAAATGAAGGTTCTTTCGTGGTTTTCGGACAAGGAAAAAATCAACGGAGGATTCGGGCTACCATGACCGATTCAACAAGTGGAATGGGAATAGACATAGCCGGTGATAAAGATGACACAAAAAAAATTTTAGAAAAAGCATATATTCCTGTTCCCAAAGGTATTCTGGTTAAACGTGAAGAAGAATTAAAGGATGCATTGGAAGAAGTTCAATTTCCTTTAGTCATAAAACCTATTGATGGAAATCATGGAAGAGGAATCACTACAAATATAACAACAGCAAAAGAGGCAATAGCAGCTTATTTAATTGCAAAGGAAATCTCAAATGAAATCATCGTTGAAGAATTTATTCAGGGATTTGATTATCGTTTTCTTGTTGTAAATTACAAACTTGTAGCAGTAGCGAAACGTACGCCTGCAATGGTAATGGGAGATGGTGTTTTAACCGTACAGCAATTAATTGATCAAACCAATTCGGATCCCAATAGAGGAGAAGGTCACGAAAATATACTTACCGCAATTAAGGTAGATGAAATTACATTGAATCTGCTTTCAAAGAAAAACGTAACATTGAACAGCGTTTTGCCAATTGGTGAAATTTTGTTTTTAAAAGATACAGCCAATCTGAGCAGTGGAGGAACATCCAGAGATGTGACCGATCTTGTTCACCCGTATAATGTTTTTCTGGCAGAACGTGCAGCACGTATTCTGAATCTGGATATTTGTGGAATCGATGTCGTTGCAAAGGATATCAATGTGCCACTTACGCGTGAAATAGGTGGAATTGTTGAAGTAAATGCGTGCCCTGGCTTGCGTATGCATTTGAATCCTTCAAAAGGAATTGCCAGAAATGTAGCAGAATCTATTATAAATATGATGTTTCCTGAACCGGAAAAATCACATGTTCCACTTGTTGCTATAACAGGAACGAATGGAAAAACAACAACAACACGCTTAATTGCTCACATGGCAAAGCATGTTGGACATCGGGTTGGATACACAACAACTGATGGTATTTACATTGACGGATATGAAATTCATCATGGAGATTGCACGGGACCAGTAAGTGCAGAGGCCGTATTGCTTGACCCAACAGTTGATTTTGCTGTATTGGAATGTGCAAGAGGTGGTATACTTCGTTCAGGTTTGGGGTTTGATGAATGTGATATCAGTATTGTAACGAATATTACAGAAGATCATTTGGGTTTAAAAGATATTCATACACTGGAGGAGATGGCAAAAGTTAAATCTGTAGTAGCAAGAAGTGCTAAAAAGAGCGGTTTTGCTATTTTAAATGCCGATGATGATTTGGTGTATGAGATGCGAAAAGAGGTGGATGCAACAGTTGTGTTGTTTAGCATGGAAGAAAATAATCCTCGTGTTGAAAAGCATTGTGAAAATGGAGGAACTGCCGCCTTTATTGAAAAAGGATACGTTGTTGTTTCAAAGGGGAAATGGAAAACACGGATAGAAAAAGTGATTCAAATCCCTTTGAGTTTAAATGGCAGAGCAGAGTGTATGATTAAAAATATTTTACCGGCTGTACTTGCGGCCACATTGAGTAATATATCAGTTGAAAATATACGAGAAGCGTTAAAAACATTTATCCCATCGGCAGAGCAAACGCCTGGACGAATGAATATTTTTAAGTTTAAAAATTTTGAAGTGATGGTGGATTATGCTCATAATACAGATGGTTTTGTGCAATTGAAAAAATTTATGGATAAAACGCAGGCCGCTGTTAAAGTTGGAATTGTGACTGTTGCAGGTGACAGAAGAGATGAAGATATTTTAACAATGGGAAGACTATCAGCACAAATGTTTGATGAGATTATCATCCGCCATGATCATGATATGCGAGGAAGAACACAGGAAAACATGACAAAATTGTTAACACAAGGGATTTATGAAGTGTCGAAGTTTATTCCAATTAAAGTTATTTCTGAAGAGTTAGACGCCTTGGCATATTGTGTAGAGAATGCAAAACCACATTCATTTATTGTTGATTGCACGGATGCAGTGAAGGAAAGTACAGCTTTTCTGGCCAAGAAACTGGAAGAAGAACAGAATGCGAACAATGAATCCAATAAAATTATTTCTTTAGTTGTTACACACAGCAATTTTGGAATAGCTTCCAAGCAGTAAAAAGATTTATACGTATGTGCCCTGTGTACCTATGTGGTTTGATTTTATAACCACATAGGTACACAGGGCACATCGTTTTTTAGATATTCATATATATGTTTTGTATATATTCGTTAAGCAAAAAAATAACGAAAATATTTAGAAAGTACATATGAAAAAAGGAAGATTAGAAGCATTTAGTGATGGTGTGATTGCAATCATTATTACCATTATGGTTTTGGAACTAAAGGTTCCACATAGTGAAGATTTAAATGGGTTGATACCTCTTATACCCGTCTTTTTAAGCTATGTTCTTAGTTTTATTTATTTAGGAATTTACTGGAACAATCATCATCATTTAATTCATGCTGCGGAGAGAATAACCGGAGGCGTGTTATGGGCAAATTTGCATTTATTATTTTGGTTATCGCTCGTACCTTTTGTAACAAGTTGGATGGGCGAAAGTCATTTCGCTCCTGCACCTACCGCACTTTATGGTTTCATATTATTGATGGCTGCTATTGCATATTGGATATTGCAAAACCAATTGGTGCTGGTAAACGGAACAACTTCTGTGTTAGCTACTGCCTTAGGCAAAGATTTTAAAGGTAAAATATCTCCGGTACTTTATATGATTGCAATTCCTTCTGCATTTCTCATCGAATGGCTTTCGGGATTTATATATGTGATGGTGGCATTCATGTGGCTCATTCCGGATAAACGATTGGAACGAGTACTAAATAATCATTAAAAAAGGTTAATAAATGATCGGTAGGGTCAATTTTATTAAAGTAATTTTAAATTGAATAGAAATAGGGTGATGTTATGAAAGGTATAATTTGTATAGTGATCGTTTTGTGTTTTTTGTCATGTACAAATCATAAGCAAGTAACGTCATTAGGAGCGATTGAAAACAAATCAATTCAGTCAGGAATTCCTACTGAAGACCGTATTGCATTTGTAACGTTAAAAATTACAGCTGATTCCGTTACACGTACTAACGAGATAACGGTACTTGAGAAAACACTAAATACGGGGCATTTAAAAAGTAACAATGCTGGTGCAGTTCGTTCCAATAATTATTTAACCTGTATTTTGTACAATGATTCAAAAGAGGAGGATACGATACGAATTGATCATCCTTTGTTTCGTGTGTATGAGTATAAGAATGAAAAAAATGAGATGAGCGTAAAAGAAGTAAAAAATAAGGAGGCTGAATTTTTCCTGAGATTTCAGTTGAAAGGAAAATCGGCAAGCGTAAAAATAATTGAAACATTGAATGGTGTTAAAACCCGTGAGTTGATCACCTTTTCCTTGTAAATCCCAAACAATCCAAAACCTTCCACCATGAAAAAGAAATTACACAATCGTTATTATCGGTTTTCGTTCCTGTCACTTTTATTAATCTGGCATGTTAGCATAACCGCTCAAACCTATAAAATTGATACACTTCAGTATAAAGGTGATATCAATAAATATATCAATGTGGTGATTTTAGGAGATGGGTATACAAGCACAGAGCAAAATTTATTTAAAACAGATGCAGCGAATTATGTGAATACGTTTATGTTTTCTCAAACACCGTACAAAGAGTATAAAAATTATTTCAATGTTTTTTTAATTGAAGTACCATCACCAGAATCAGGAATAAAGCATCCCCGTACAGCATCAGACTGTCCGGCAGCAGGTAACCATCCGCAATCCAATCCGAACAATTATTTTGGGACTACGTTTGATCTTGCAGGTATCCATCGGTTGGTGTCACCAAATGAAACAAAGGTTGCGAATGTACTTTCTGCTAACTTCCCGAATTATGATCAAGTGTATATCATCGGAAATTCATCTCAGTATGGTGGTGCAGGCGGACAGTTTGCAACTTTTACAACAAATGGAAGCAGTGGAGAAATTGGTTTGCATGAAGGAGGGCACTCATTTGGTGCATTGGCGGATGAGTATTGGGCAGGGGCACAGTACGCAATGGAAAAACCGAATATGACCAAAGAAACAAGTCCTACTTTAGTAAAATGGAAGAACTGGATGAATGTAAATGGCATTGGAATTAATTCTCATTCAACTGACCCAAGCTGGAAAAAACCAAGAAACGGGGAATGTAAGATGGAAATTTTGGGAAAACCATTTTGTAGTGTCTGTTCAGAAACGATCGTTGAAAAGATACATTCGCTTGTAAAACCTGTTTACGAAAAAACACCTATACAATCAACGGTATCCATAAGTAATCAGTTAGCGAATTTTTCCATTTTGTACATGTTGCCTATTTCCAATACAATGTCGACACGTTGGGTAGTGGATGGAAATGCAAGCGTAAAAAATCAGGTATCGGTTTTTAAATGGACAACGAGCGGAACTGTTTTGGGAGTGAATAAAGATGCGATTGCTGTCGATGGCAGCTTGTTAACACTTGGCCAGCATAAACTGAAAGTGTATGCATTGGATTTCAAAAAAAAGGTCGTTTCCAAATTATTATTTGTGTGTTTTTAACACTAAAAGTAAAAAAGAGTGGGGATTTTAGTGCTCAGGATCACAAGAACTTGCAGTGATTTGAATAACATCCACTTATTATTGCTAAGTTTACTCCCACAAAGAATATCCCCATTTTGGTTATGAAAATTTATGTTACGCTTTTAGTTTCTGCTCTGCTTTTTTCTGAAATTTCAGCACAAAGTCTGGCTGCTTATACTGATTATAAAAACTATTTTTTTGCATTTGATAACGGTCCGAATATTCAATTAGAATCTCAACCCATTACATCTTATAAAATAGGAGGAAATGCCATTGCTTATGTGAATGGTGTGGATAATTTTCGTGCTTACTATAAAGGTGACTCCTATGATTTACTATCCATTTCACCTGCAAGGTATGATGCATGCGATAATTATGTTGTTTTCTATAGAGACATGATTTTAAATGTTTTTGATAATGGAAAACGTACGTTGTTGAGTGGTAATACAACTTCATATGCAGTAGGCGATAGCATGGTGGCTTTTTATGATTTGAATAGCGCCTATTTAAGAGCGTATTACAATGGTCAAACTCAGGATATTGAAGGTGTATATGGAGTAGATCCGGATTCTGTAAAGTTTAAAGTAGGAGATAATATCCTGGCGTATATCAATTCAGCAAACCAGTTTAAGATATACTATCATGAACGTATATTAAATTTGGAAAGCTATGCACCAACAACATTTAAAGTAGGTAAAAACATTGTTGCTTATTTGGATGCCTATACACAAGCGTTTAAGATATTTTATAGTGGAATGAATTATACAGTTGAGAGTAATGCACCTATTTCTTTTATTGCTGGCGACGATATGGTGGCTTATGTTAGCAATACGGGAGATTTTAAAGTGTTTTATCAGGGACAACTTTTGAAAATAGCATCTTTTACACCTAGTTTTTATGATGTCACGGATAATGTATTGATCTATTTCGATAGCAAATATTTTACTGCTTTTTATAAAGGAAAGATAACGACATTGGAAACGTATCTGCCAACCAACATTCAGAAGGATTTTAATACGGTCGCATACATAGACAGAAGTGGGTATTTGCAGGCGTTGTATTATGGAAAACAGCAACGTATTTCTGAAGAAAAGGTAAAAATGTTTGAATTAACAGGTGATGTGTTGAAATATAATTCAGGCGTAAGTGATTTTAAGTTTTTTATTAAAGGACAAACCGTTTTGCATTAATTGTAAATAGTACTCCTACAAATATTTTACTTCCAGTCCCAATAATCATTGGGCTTGCCTTGTCAAATCAAGGAGTAATAGTTGAAATACCGGAGATATGATAAATGATCAAAATAATATTGAGAAGCCTGATGTTGTGCTTGTTGGGGCAGGTATCATGAGCGCAACACTTGGCGTGTTATTAAAAATTTTACATCCTGATTTGCAAATCAAAATTTTTGAACGTCTGGATGTTGTTGCCGGTGAAAGTTCGGATGCCTGGAATAATGCAGGAACAGGACATTCTGCATATTGTGAATTAAATTATACACCACAATCAGATGATGGCTCGGTTGATATTAAAAAGGCAATAAAGATTGCTGAATCTTTTGAATTGTCGCGCGAGTTTTGGGCCTATTTAATTAAGCAAAACTATTTAAATACCCCGGAGTCGTTTATTCATAATGTACCTCACATGAGTTTTGTATGGGGTGCAGAAAATGTTTCCTATTTAAAAAAGAGACAGCAAGCATTAATAAAAAATCCCCTGTTCAAAGGTATGGAGTTTTCAGATGATGTAAAGCAATTGGAAACATGGATGCCGCTGGTCATGGAGGGCAGGGATCAATCTGTTCCTGTTGCAGCTACCCGTATGGAGGTAGGTACTGATATTGATTTTGGCGCTTTGACACGCGCATTGTTCGACTACCTAAAAAGTCTGAATGGTGTTCAATTACATTTAAGTACCAATGTAACCGATCTGCGGAAAATTGAAGATGGATCCTGGGATGTAAAAATCAAAGATATGAACACGGATGAGAAAGCTGTGGTGAATGCAGGTTTTGTATTTATTGGGGCAGGTGGTGGTGCATTGCCGTTGTTAGAAAAATCAGACATCAAAGCAGCAGAGGGATACGGTGGATTTCCTGTAAGTGGGCAGTGGTTGAGGTGTACCAATCCTCAAATCATTGAACAACATCATGCAAAAGTTTATGGAAAAGCGTCAGTTGGTTCACCACCGATGTCGGTTCCGCATCTGGATACACGTATCATTGATGGTAAGAAAGCCTTATTGTTTGGCCCTTTTGCAGGGTTCAGTACAAAGTTTTTAAAAAATGGTTCTTACTGGGATCTGCCGGGTTCGTTAGAGCTTGACAATGTAATTCCAATGATTTCTGCAGGTCTTCATAATTTACCGCTTACAAAATATTTAATTCATCAAGCTCGTCAATCACCGGATGATCGGTTAAAAGCACTGCGCGAATATTTTCCGAATGCTCAAAAAGAAGATTGGGAGCTGGTAATTGCAGGTCAGCGTGTACAGGTTATAAAAAAAGATGAGGAAGAAGGTGGGGTGTTGGAATTTGGAACAGAGATCGTGCATGACTCGGATGGTTCTTTGGCAGCTTTATTAGGAGCGTCTCCCGGGGCTTCCACGTCTGTATCGATTATGTTGGATATTTTGAAATCGTGTTTTTATACAAAACTGAATTACGGAGGATGGAAAGAAAAAATAAAAGAAATGATTCCTTCTTATACAAAATCACTAAGTGAAGATGAAGCGTTGTGCGAGGATACACGGAAGAAGAGTTCAGAAGCGTTGCATTTGAATTGAGAGGTAAAGTAAACTACAAAAAAAAACCGACAGGTTTTAAAAACCTGTCGGGTTATCCGGATGTGACTACTGAAAAAATTTCGGTCTCACCATATTATCAACAGAATAAATTTTATCCCATTTTTCCTGAGTAATGAACTTGCGCTCTTTTACAACAATGGTGTGTACAGATTTTCCGGTGGCACCTGCTTCTTTGGCAATTTCAGAACATGTTTCATATCCTAATACCGGATTTAGTGCAGTAACAATTCCTATACTATTCATCACAAACTCAGCACATACTTTTTCATTAGCGGTAATACCATTTAGGCATTTATCTATTAACGTATGAATGGCATTGGTCATATATTCTAAGGACGTAAACAAACTGAAACCAATAACCGGTTCCATCACATTCAGTTGAAGTTGTCCGGCTTCGGCAGCCATGGTAATGGTTACATCGGCACCAATAACATAATAAGCTGTTTGGTTCACGACTTCCGGAATAACAGGATTTACTTTTCCAGGCATGATGGATGAACCAGGTTGCATTTTCGGAAGATTGATTTCATTTAATCCGCAACGTGGACCCGAGGAAAGAAGACGTAAATCGCTACAAATTTTAGATATTTTGAGCACGCTTCGTTTAAGCGTACCTGATAGTTGAACATAATCACCGGTGTCAGAGCTGGCATCTATTAAATTATCTGCAAGTGTTACAGGGATACCACTAATTTTTGCGAGGTGCTTATTAACTAATTGCGGATAATTTTTTGGAGTATTGATCATTGTACCAATGGCAGTTCCACCTAGATTGCAACTGGGAAGTAGGGCTTGTGTTTCTTTAATGCGTGTAATATCTTCTTCAATTGCGTTTGCAAATCCTTTAAATTCATCGCCCATTACCATAGGAACAGCATCTTGCAATTGCGTTCTTCCCATCTTTAATACATTCTTAAATTCCTTACCCTTTTTTTCGAATGCATTTTTGAGTTGTTTCAACGCATCGATATAAACATCTGTTTTTTTGTGAAGGGCCAATCGTAATGCAGTAGGGTAAGTATCATTTGTTGATTGGGAAAAATTTACATGGTTATTTGGATGAAGAAATTTGTATTCGCCTTTGCTGTGCCCCATGTACTCAAGGCCCACGTTAGCGATTACTTCATTCGCATTCATATTTACGGAAGTGCCGGCTCCACCTTGTATCAAATCGGTTACAAACTGATCATCATATTTTCCGGCAATGATTTCATCACAGGCGTATACGATGGCTTTTTTTATAGCTGGTGACAAAACACCACACTCATGATTGGCAATTGCTGCTGCCTTTTTAACATAGGCGAAGGCCTGAATAAATTCCGGATGACGCGACACGCGTATTCCTGTGATATTAAAGTTTTCGAGTGCCCGAAGTGTTTGAACACCATAATACTTATCGTTTGGAATTTCTTTTTCACCAAGAAAATCATGCTCTTTACGACTTTGGGAATTACTTTTAATTTTACTACTGTTACTTTTTGTTTTGGTTTTAGTTGCGGAGGACATGCTTCTAGAGATTAATTGTTTCTTAAAATTAAGCATAATGGATGAAATGGCAAAGTAAGAGTGAGATTAGGAGCGAGAGCAAAATTTTGTTAACACTCAAGCTTTTGACTTTCAATGGGAATGCGCAAATGTAAGACCAGAAAATTGTTTAAAGAATGGGCATTAGTGCTTCGTATAAAACGATTTTTTGACAAGGTCCAATATGGCAGTATGAACGTAAAATGTTTGTTTTAAATCGTCGGGGTTGTACACCACATTCTCCAAAACAATTACACTCACTTTTTTTTCTGGAAGATAAAAATTAAAAGAAGCAAAGCCTGGTGCAAAACCCGACTGACCCAGTTGTACAATTCCACCATCCGTTGAAATGGTAGGTCCTAAACCATAAGTTGTTTGGCCAAAAATAGGATGATTGCGTATTGCATTTTTTTGTTTGGTAATCATTTGTTCGTAAGTACTTTTTCTAAGCAACGAACCTTCATGTAAACACGTGTTCCATTTAGCAAGGTCCTCTGCTGTTGAAATGAGAGAGCCTGCTTCAGGATAATTTTCAAGGCTGCGTGTTTCAATAACAAGGGAATCATTTTCCTGCTTGGTGTAAGCCTTAACGAGTTTATGCTTTTTAAAATCAGGGTGCCAGCTGTTTGTCATTTTACATTTTCCGAATAACTCTTCTACAGCTGCATAATATGGTTTGTTGGATGTTTTCGTGATGATTCGCCCAAGCATTTCATAGCCAACCTGAGAATAATCATACTGCGTTCCGGGTTTAAATTTTAGAGGTTTCCCGTAGATTGCAATCCCATGTGTGTGTGATAATAATTGTTGGATTGTGATTGTATCCTGTGGCCAAAACTTTTTCAGATAAGGTAAATAGGTGAAGATGGATTCATTTAATTGAAGGTGACCCTTATCAAGCTCTTGTAAAGTGAGCACTGCCGTTACCTGTTTACTGATTGAACCAATCACAAACTGATCATTTAACTGAAGTGGTGTTTTCGTGGATAGATCTGAGTATCCTACAGCTTTTGAATAAATCGTATTGCCATTTTGCGAAATGAGAATCACCCCATTGAAAGGTTGGGATGTGTTTGTTTTGAGTAAGGAATCAATTTGCAATCCAAGGGATGTAACTTGTCCCCAAACACATGAGCTTATGAATTGAAGCAAGCACAGGCAAAAGAAAATATTTTTTTTCATACAAATACGTTATTTTTTTGTTGTTCTTGTTTTTCCTTTTTCAGATAGTGCCAATGCAGGGTTTCGTTTCATTACTTTTATAAATTCATTTTTACGGAAGCGCAAACCTGTCCAATCTGCATCAATAGCAACAGATCGTACGGTATCAAATCCATTTTTGCCAAGCGCTTCCCAGCCATTGTCACGGTTGATTTCTGCTTTGTATTTTTTAGAAGAGCCTTTTGGATAAGCAAACCAAACCACAGCATCATCTATCAACTTTTTGTCAATTGCATTGATAATTTTTTCTACTTCAGTTGTTGTTTGTACAAATGAAACGATGAAGGCGATTTCCTTTAGTGGTTTCACATCGGCAAGCGCAAAATTTTTAATAGTATGTCCTGTTTTCTTTATAGCCTCCATTTCTTTTTTAAATTCAGCTGGAGAATGAATAATAATAATGTCCTGTTCCTTGTGGTTTAATTTTTTAAAAAGCGGAGTGTCATGTTGTTCCGTTTCAGAATTTATAATATTGCGGTCTCAAGTTGATTTAGATATATGAATTCAGGAGATTTAACACCAGCCTCTTTTCTGATTTGAATTAAACGTTCTGATTCAAAGAATTTTTTTGCTGCATCAATTGAAATCCAAGAAGAAAAATGAACAATTTTGTTTGGATCATTTTCATATTTTAAAACCTGATACGAAATTTCACCAGCTTCTTTTCTGATGTTAGCTGCAGTGTCGAAAATTTTTTTCCAGGAAGGATAATTTTCTACTTCGTGAATGATTAATACGTATTGCATGACTGTTTTGTGTATAATGTAAAAATACTGTTATTTTTTCTTACTAATAATCTCAAACTGTATAGCAATACTTTCACCCTCTTCATCAACAAGTGTGAGCTGATGAACCCCTTCATCCGGTGCAAGCGCCATTTGATGAGTGGTTTGAGTAACGCCGATATATTTTCCATCCAAGTGCCAATATACACGTTCATTATAATCACGGTGTGCCACTTGAAAAATGGTTTTTCCCATCATTCCATTTAACTCAACCGGAACATAAATTTTGCTGAATTGTTTGGGGTAAATAATTTCCATGACGTGCATACCATTTGTTTCGCAATCTTTACGAAGCGGAGGCAGATCTTTATAATGCGGGTTTTTAAATTTATAATACCATTCAATTGCAGGTGGAAGTATAAACCAGGAAACGTGTTGCATGTTTGCGACATCTTCGCAATTACTGTTTACACGGAATTTTCCAGATGCATCCAGGTGAATCATGCGATGGTATTTGCAAGCTTCGGAACGTAAGCCGGATGCCTGTATCCAGGTTGTATCCAATGGTTCGCAAATGTCGCTGGCTCTGCAACCACTTTGTTTGCAAATGACTTCTTTTTTCATTTCATCAAATGGAGGTAAAAACCATTTATTTGATTTTAATAAGCTAAAGATGCTGAATAGTACAGGTGCAGCGGTTTGTATTCCCGTTAGTCCGGGTCGCCCTTCGCCATCCGCATTTCCGACCCAAACTGCAACAACATGTTTGGGCGTCACTCCAATAGCCCATCCATCTCTAAAGCCAAAACTGGTTCCTGTTTTCCATGCAACTTTTGTTGAAGAGGTAAATTGTTTCCAACTGGCATCTTCATCTGGTCGGGAAACTTCCACCATTGCCTGAAATGTCAAATAAATAGATGCGGCACTTAAAACATTTGATTTTTCAAGTTGTTCCGGTTGTTCGGTTTGATTTGTATAATAAGGTGGGTGAAAATCATTTTTATTATACATGCCATTGTATAAGGTATAATGATTTAATGTTCTCGCCATGTTTGCATACATAGCCGCCATATCCCATATTTTTCCTTCTGCACCACCGAGTATAACCGATAGACCATAATGATCGGGTGCAAAACGCAAGGTTGTCATTCCCAATTTTTTCAAATTGTAATTGAATTTTTCCGTTCCATAACTTTGAAGCATACGTACGGACGGGATATTCAAACTTCTTGCTAAGGCTTTCTTGGCGGGAACAGCGCCATCAAATGTGACATTGTAATTGTGAGGAACGTAACCTGCAATCTGTGTTGGGATATCCGGGATCAATGTGTTGGGAAGAATTTCTCCATCGTTAAGCATGCTTGCAAACAAAAAGGGTTTTAAAATACTTCCAGTGCTTCGTGGTGCATTGATCACATCCACATCGCTATCATAGTCTTCGTTGCCATTGTTATTGGTGTTGCCTACATATGCCAATACATTTCCACTGTTTACTTCCATCACCAATGCACAGGCATTGTGAATTTCATTGGCTTTGAAAATTTTGTGATAATTTTCAATCACCTCGTTGACGCGATCCTGAAGGGGGGCATCTATTGTAGACTGAATTCGCTTACCTTCCCAGCCCTCTGTAATAGCACGTTGTAATAAATGAGGAGCTAGTTGAGGAATGATGTGCGGTTTATCCGGAAGATTTTCTTTTTTACTTAGTTCACATGTTGTTTTGTCAATTAGATGAGCCGCACACAATTGATTTAACAAACGATCCCGTTTTGCGCGAAGCAGCAATTGATTTTTTCCCGGATAAATTAAACTGGGCGCATTTGGCAAAACAGCTAATGTAGCAGCTTCTGCCCAGGATAATTTTTCAGGGTCTCTTCCATAATACCTCCAGGATGCTGCATCGATTCCAATTACATTTCCCCCAAAAGGAGCATAGGAAGCATACAAGGCAAGAATTTCTGATTTTGAATAAGACAACTCCAGACGTAAGGCAAGAATGATCTCAATCATTTTTTCGAGAAAAGTTCTTTTCTTTTTTTTACGCATTAAGCGTATTACCTGCATGGATAATGTACTACCTCCACTTTTTACTTTTTGGGCCTTGAGATTTTGAACCGTTGCACGACCGATTGAAAATGGGTTTACGCCAGGATGTTTATAGAATTGCTTGTCTTCAAATTGGATGATGCTTTCAATAAATTTTTGAGGAACATGTTTGGTAATGGGAAACCGCCATTGTCCATCTGCTGCAATACGTGCAGAAAGTAAAGTTCCGGAGTGATCCTCCAGAACAGTACTAGTGGGTTCTGAAAATAATGGAGAAGGTAAACAACGCCAAAACCAGCTGCCAAGAACAATTGCAACAATTAAAGCAATTCCTTTTTTTGTCTTCAGAAAAGAAAGTATAGGGTCAATTATTTTGACCCTACTTTTACTACCTCTACCCATTTGCCTGGTTTACGCGAATTAATTGTATTGTCGTACATGGCTTCACACGTCACAGTTGGCAGATAATACTTACCAACGTATGCAGCATTTAATACAATACGAAACACTTTCTTTTCGGATGATCCAATATTAAAATAGGTATACACTCTGTCATCACGAATATCCTGATACGTAGGTATACTTGTTTTTATAGTGCTTTCCGCTTCATCCATTCTGCTGTTATGAATTTCCCAACCACTTGGGAAAATTTGAGAAAGTGCCATTTGTGCATATTCTCCGCGTGTGCCCGGATTCATAATTTCTACTTCTGCAATAAAATCATTTCCTTGTTCGAGTTGTGTTACATCCAGATCTTCGCCTTGTAAGGTGGTGTATTTTATTTTCAAACTCAGATCATTATCAGCAGCTGTTTGATCGCCGGTTTCCGGAATACCCTCTAAAATGATACGGGCGAACATAACACCGCTACCGGTATTGGTAACAGTAAGTGTTCCCGATTCAGCGCCTTTTATTCCAAGATCGATTTGCTTAAGAGATACTTTTGTGTTTGTTGTAACCGCAGCAGCTGTATTGATTTTTGCTGTGTAGTGCATCTCGGCACTTGTTGCATTTGCTTTTACAAATTTAGAAGCTGCAATCAATGCATACGCCGTTGATTGTGTACTCATCCATTGATTTTTGCTTAATGTTCCGGATAATTTTTTCATCACAGGAGCAGCTTTGGTTTTCATATTTAAGATGAGTAATGTTTCCAGGATCATTGCTTCGTCACGATCGTTTGATCCAAAGGTATAATCCAACTCAATGTAAGGAGAAACACTTGTCGGTAACACATTGATAAGTTGTTTAGCAACTTCCGGTTGACCTGCTTTTGCGTATGCAGCAGCTAATCTCCATTTTGCTGCGGTGGACAATTTAGGATATTCTTTTAACCGGTTCATGGCGCCCAGTTCCGGCGATTTCGCTAATGCAAGTGTGTATAAACGATATGCCTGTTCGAGTCCATCGGTGTACGGAGAATAATAGTAACTGGATGAAGCTGGTGTCCATGCATTGGCTACATTTTTTTGATAACGTTTCCAATTCTCCAGGAATCCCGCTGGGATCGCATATCCTTTGGTTTCAGCCTCGAGTATAAAGTGTCCGGCATAATTTGTTCCCCAGCTGCTTGCATCTGTATTTCCCGGCCAATAACTCATTCCACCATTTGCTATCTGGAATAATTTCAAGCGTTCTATTCCTGCCTTGATGTTTTTATCAATGGATATTTTTTGTTCGCTATTCAATTCCATTATATCTGATAAGAACAATTGCGGGAATACGGATGAAGTTGTTTGTTCAATACAGCCATGCGGATACTCCATTAAATATTGCAAGCGGGTTCCTAGGTTAATAGGAGGAATGCTGGATAACTCCAGCTTGCCTTTATTGGTTCCGCTCATTCCTGCGGGTTTGTAATTGCTGGTCCAGGATTTTCCGGGTTCAATCACAGCTTCCGTTACATTCACCACTTTTGGATTTGGTGTACGAACATCCAATTCAATATCATACGTTGCTTTTTCAGATCCACTGGTGGCAACAATTTTTACACGTCCAACACCAAGTAATGAATTTACTTTTAGTTTGAAATTGACAGCATCGTCGCCAATAGCTTTAAATTGAATGGATTTAGAAGTTCCATCCAACGGCGTGAATAGGTTATTGGTTTGGATCGTTACTGAAACATTTTTCACGTATTTTTCCATTGCAAAAACCGTTACGGGTAGATCCACGGTTTCTCCTGGTCCAAGTACACGCGGAAGTGTTCCCAGTATCATGAGTGGTTTGCGTACCGGTGTTGTTTTTTCGGCAGCACCATAGGCACCATCGTTTCCTGCAATAACCATTGTTCTAACGCTACCAACATATTGTGGCATCATAAATTCATGTGTTGCTTTTTCACCTTTCTTCAAATGATAAGGGCCCATGAATTTTACCATTGGTTTAAAACGATTTGCTTTATTCCCTGCTTTATTATTAATGTCTCCGTCTCCACCAATGGCAAGTATGCGTGATAATTTTCCACCAAAAGCACCCATTACCATATCAAACAGATCCCATGTTTTTACACCCAGTGCTTCTCTTGCATATAAAGCGTTCCAGGGGTCAGGAGTCTTGAAACGGGTAAGGTCCAACAATCCGTCATCAACAATGGCAATGGTGTAATTCATTTCTTTACCATCTTTTTCTGAAACAGTTAATGATGATTTTGTTTCAGGCATCCATTTCTCCGGAGTTGTTATAATAGGTGTTATGTGCGTATTTTCATTTTCCACTAAAATCGGGATAACACCATATAAGCGGATGGGTAGGTCGTTCAACGTTTGTGCATGTGGTTGAACGAGTGTCACATTGATGTATACATTCGGAGTCATTTCAGCAGTAACTGGGAAACTAAAAGATGTTTCTCCTTTTTTTGTTTCGGCCCAGTATGCTTTAATGACTTTGGATCCATTTTCAATGCTAATCAACGCGCGACCGATCCCACTGGATGGAATAGTTAATTTCACTGTTTCATTTACTTTGTATTGCTTTTTATCACTATTGAAAGCAAGTAATGTAGCGCCTTCCGTACCTTTTGGTGAAGTACCGGCCCAGGATGGCCAATCGATGTAAATGGTTTGTCCGGTTCTGTGACCACTTTCAGGATCTGTTACACAAACAAAATAACGACCCCATTCCGGGCGGTTGATTCTGAATTTGAATTGTCCTTTTCCATTGACAGTGGAAATTTCCTGTTGTTGAATGGCTTGTTTGTATTCATTTCCAACATAGTTTGCCAGATCTCCATCATAGCTGTCCCACCACCAGCGCCAGCCAACTTTATATACCTGAACAATTAATTTGTTCTTAGAAACAGGAGCTCCTGAGCTGTTTACAGTTGCTATTTTAATAAGGTGATCTGTATCGGTTGGTAACATTCCCGAGAATCGGTCACCTTCCGGTGCTTGCATACCTACATACGTTTCATAAGGAGAGTAAGGCAACGAAAACTGATCGACGCTAAACGCACCACCTTCTTCAAATACACGAACCTTGAAAGCAGCATTGAGCATACCGGCAGCGGCTTTATCAACTGTAAGGTTTGGATTAACAAGCGCTTTTCCTTCTGCATTTATTTGTCCATCAAATACCGATTGTGCATCGGCACTGAACGTCCGGGCCGCATCATCAAAATTGTAATTTTCATAGTTTTTAAATTTAGTGCGCATCGGAGCAAGGGTGACTTCAATTTTTGCATCCAAATTTTTGGCAATGGCACCGTGTAACCATTTTACTTCTAATGTTCCACTTTGTTGTTTCTTAGCTGTAAGAACTTCCGAACCAAAATCCAGTTTTATTTTCAACCGGTTAGGCATAATGGTTTCTATTTTTATATTTTTTGTAAAAACAGCACCTCCTACACTTACACGTGCGGTCCAATTTCCGGTAGGGGAGCTTTTATCTGTTAAGGTTGTAAAATTATAAAAGCCCCCTATGGAAGAATTTTTGATAATTCGTTTGTATAGTTGTCCTTGTGGATTGAGTAATTCAAATTGTATCGGATGGTTTGCAGGCAATGATTTTTCTTTATCATCCAGGATAAAATTCAGGAACAATGTATCTCCAGGACGCCATACACCACGTTCTCCATAAATGTATCCTTTTATTCCTTTTTGTACCTGTTCACCGGAAACATCAAATGCGCTTACGGATAAGGACGAGCCATCATCGAGTTTTAAATAGCCGCGTTGCGTACCACTTTTCGCAAGCATTAAGAATGGCTTTTTTGCAAAGGTTGCTTCACACATTCCATCTGCATTTGTTTTTAATGTCTTCAGAACCTGCAATTGATAATCATAAATTTCAATTGTTGCATTGGCAACAGGCTGAGTAGTAATTAAATTGGTGACAATGAAATGCATGGAACCATCACTTCCGCGTTTGGAGATCAATCCAAGATCGGATGCCAACACATTTCTGCTAACTCCACGATTGCGATAGTATGAGGGTTTACAAGGATCACCGCGTTCATCATAGTCGTAATCATAATACCCTTCCTCATCATAATAATAATCGCCGTAATAATCCCAATCGTGTTCCTCATCTGTATTGTCTGACACTTGTTGTAACTCTTCGTTTTCAATGCTGACAGTTGAGCTGTCGCAAGTATAAGTAGAATATTCTTTTTTGAAATTCAGAATAACTCTATAAATGGCGCCGGGCTCTGTTTTTATGAGTTCAGCTAAGTCAAAGGAGTAGGTGTTCCATTTACCCAGATCCGTTGCATTTTTTTGTGTTAGTGGAATTGTCTTTTTAAGTAGCAGTTTTCCAACACGTCTTAATTCCCGTTCGCCGTCCAGTGCATTTACCTGAAGGTATTGCGGAATATTTTTTTCGTAGATTTTTAGAATCTTTAAATCAACAGCTTTTAAACTCACCGCTCTAAAAGGAAATATCAAGCCATTGGAATTGGGTAGGATCACTCCTTTTCCGATTAACTCAAGAGCAGGTTTGATTTCTTCAAATAAAACTTCCATGGCATAACGCTCTTTCAGGGGCATACCCAAAACGTTTACAATTCCTGTTTCAGCAGTAATGGTTTGTTCGCCCACCAGGAATGTTTGAGGGTAAACACGTATTTCATTGTCTTCAATAATGTATTTAAGTGTTGTATTTCCGGTAAGTGTAACAAGTCCCTGCAAATTCTGATTTTCAAGAAGTGGATCCGAAAACTGCAGCACGGCATATTGTTCAGGGCTTTGCATAATTTTAATATCCATCACTTTAAAATCACCAAGAGCTGGAATTACAATTGTTTTACTTTGTTTGCCTGGTACGCCAAGTACGGCTCCATCCCAGGATACGGTTATGCTGTCTTCTTTCTCTGTTCGTTGTATACCGTCTACCGTGAAATGAGCAGAGGTTCTGCTTTCATGGATCCAGCTAATGGGAAGGTTTTTACCGTTTTGAATAACCGTTACTACTTTTTCAATCAATTGCGGGTTGGCTACATCAGCTGTATTGAGTGAACCATCCAGGCGCTGAGTGCGTAATGTTTTTTTGTCGGTGGTTGTCATTCCATCAATGGAAACTTCAACAGCTTGTTGTAAAGTTTTAAACGAAAACGGAAATTCTTTAAACTCTTTTGGAACATCCATTAATTCCGATAGAAAGAAAATAGCATGATACTCCGTGTTAGAAGGTAGTGGTTGTTCGGGTCTGAATTCTATTGTTCTTTTATCAATCCAAACGGTGGTTCCTTTGATTGAGGGGGAAAAATCAAATAGCTTTTTGTTTATTGCTTTCTCAAATTCTACCGGCTTATCTATTTCATTGGTAAGGATAATTCGGATGGTTGATTCACTGGAAATCATTCCTGAAGTAAATGCATTCACATACATTCCAAAGGCAGGGCTTGGTTGTTCCGGTGAGGATGCATGATCATGAGATTTAAAAATAAGTGTAAGACCAATAAGTACTACAGCTACCAGTGCAGTAACAACTAGCAATAAGCGTTTCGACATGTGGGTGGGTTTGTTAGGATTTGAGATGTAAATGTATTGTAAAAATGAGTAGAAAACGAGGTGGTTGAAAGATTATTTTAGAACGATATAAAAAAATAAATGCACCCTAAAAAGGATGCATTTGTTACGATTTTAAAGTGTAAAGTAGGCAATGAAAAAACAGAATGTTGGTGCTAAAATTTAAAACAAATGCCAAGAGATGCTAAGGGGGCACCACAAAATCCGACTTCTGCACCGGCACCAATATTTTTTGTAAAATAATATTTTGCACCAAAATTAATGCGCCAGCTAATGGGGATCGTAGTTAATGCACCGTAATAAGTGGTGTAAGTGCCCGAAGTTGAGATACCATCTTCAAGTTCCGTAAATACGGTTCGATTTGTTCCGATTCCTCCACCTGTGTAAAAATCTAACTTTTCGTTTGGTCCAAAATGAAAGCTAAATTTAGCGAGCATCCTTAATCTGGTGTAAGCAAGTTCATGTTTAATGATTTTGGGATTTGAAATAGACCCTGTTTCATTTTCATCCCAGTTTATCGTGGCTGCCGAATAATTGACTTCGACTCCCAGTGCAACATGGTTGGCAACGAAATACTCTCCACGGATTCCGATCGGCCCGAAACTCGTATAAGTAGATGCGGAATTATAATTGGATTCAGCAAGTTCTTTCCTCACAGCGTTAAGCAATACATTTGGAAATCCATAGTATACATCCACCAGAAATGTACCCTTTTCTACGCATTTTGCCTCAGCTCCCTCTGCGTCCTGAGCCCATGTGTTTGTTGTTATACCTCCAAAAATCAGCGATGTAAAAACCAATCGTAGTAGTTTATTCTTCATAATCTAATCCTCTGTATTAAAATTTAGCACTGATGCAAGCAGATGCAAGTGGTCCACCTGAAAGTCCAATTTCTACTCCGGCACCGATATTATCAGTGAAATAATATTTTCCGCCAAAATTAATTCTCCAGCTTAAAGGAAATGCAGAAAAGTAGGTGAAAATAGATTCGTAAGGTGAATAGTATGATTCTTCGCCATCTACGTGTTTTGTAAATACAGTGGAATTGTAGCCTATTCCTCCGCCGGCATACCAGTCAAATTTTTCTGTTGCTCCGAAGTGAAAATTGCATTTGGCCAATACCCGCAACCGGGTGAAAGAAATATCATTTTTAACGATTTTGGGAATATTTGAATTTGAGTTAGTTTCTTCCTCCCAAAATACACTTCCGGCGGAGTAATTAACATCCAATCCAAAAGCAACATGGTCGGCAATAAACGCTTCTCCCCGAATTCCCATTGGTCCTGTATTGGTAGAAGTGTATTTGGTTTTTGTATTGGATGAGGCCAATTCCTGTTTTAAGGAATTCAGGATAATATTCGGAAATCCATAATATGCATCCAGGGTTATTGTGCCTTTATGTACAGATTTTGAATCTTCTTCCCCGCCCTGAGCAGTTGTTCTTGTTGAAATACTTACAAAAATGATCGTTGCAAGCATCCATCTAAGCGCGCTGTTTTTCTTCATGTCGTATTGTTTTTTTATACGAAAATAGGGGAAAATGGAGAGACTAAAAAACGACTGACCTATGTGCTGTGTGTTTGTTTTTAACGGCATAGGGACATCGGATTTGTAGATTAGTTGATGTATCAGTTCAAAGAAAAGATGAAATCATTCAATTTACATTTGTAGCTTTGGAACCGATTATCATCAGTACTATGAGTAAGAAAAATTATTTATTTGAAATACTTTCTTTTGCAGCTTCTGTCTTCATATTGGTAATGCCAGCCTTGATAAATGGCTACCCCTTGGTTTATTCCGATACCGGAACTTATATTGCTACAGGTTTTAGTGGTCGTATTCCATTTGACAGACCCATCATGTATGGTTTTTTTATCAGGCACATCAGTTTGGCCACCAGTTTATGGTTGGTCGTGATCATGCAGGCAATTATTGTTTGGTTTATATTGTGGATGTTTGTTCGGAGCTTTTTTCAGTTTTCAAAGAATTGGCTGGTAACGCTTTCAATCGTTCTTTTCTTGAGTTTAACAACGGGCCTGGCAAACTACACAAGTCAGATCATGGCGGATATTTTTACAGGAGTAATGCTTATCGGTACTGGTATACTTTTAATAAACCCTCCCCAAGAAAAATTCTTAAAAATTTGTTTGGGTATTTTGGTTGTACTTTCCTTGTTGGTTCATGCTTCCAACCTGATTATAGTTACGGGTTTACTTTTAACGATCCTCATTTTAAAAGGATTATTCAAAAAGATGACGCTCATTTCTGTCAAGCACTTTTTTTTAACGGCTATTTTGATTAGTAGTGCCTGGTTATTAATTCCCAGTATTAACTATTTGTCGGGTGTTGGTTTTAAAGTATCACGGGCGCCATCCGTTTTTATAATGGGTAGGCTGGTGGAAAGTGGAATTTTAAAAAATTATTTAGATGAACATTGTGCGGATAATTCAATACCGATGTGTAAGTACAAAGATAATTTACCCGGTAAATCACCTGTTTTTTTGTGGGATAGTGAGAGCCCTCTTTATAAGGATGGGTGTATTGGTGCCAATAAGCATGAGATGGAATGCTGGGGTTTGAAGAATGAAGAGTACAGTGCATTGACCAAAGCTATTTTTTCGTCACCGGCGAATGTAAAAGCGTATTTTATCTTTGCTATGAAAGAGGCTTTTATCCAATTTTTTCATTTTAATGTTGAGCCGCTAGCGCCAATGGGTAAGGGGTCTCCTGTATTTGGAAACATTGAATGGCGTTTTAAACAGGATTATCAGCAATACATTCACAGTAAGCAATTCAGTCATGCATTTACTTATACCACCATTACTTATATCCAGTTTTTATTGGTTATTATCTGCGTGATTATAGGATTGATCGTTTTTTTTGTAAGAAAGAACAGAGAGCTTGTTCCGTCTTCGTTGCAAATTATGTTATTCCTTGTTGTGACTGGATTAGTATTCAATGCAATTGTTTGCGCTGCGCTTTCTATGGTTGCTGATCGTTTTCAAGGGCGGCTTATCTGGGTGTTTCCTTTGGTGATTTTGTTTACACTGCATTCAGTGATGAAAAAAAGAAAGGCTCCTTAACCTTCATTTTTATTTAACCACATAGCCACATAGAATTTAAAGGATGAAAGTTAATAATGCCAAAATATACCTTTATCTATTACGGTCCATAAGCACGCTTTTGCTCCTGTAACCTTTAACCCATCATTGGTCCAGGTGTTGCACGTTTTAAAAAGACTATAACTTCCGTTGGCTTCGTAAAAAGCATCCGTTTCATTGTAATGTTGATTGGGAATTCCTACGTAGCTGCTATCCTTGTTTTTATAAAAGCTGCTATCAATGTATTCAATCAGTTTTGCGTAATTTTCATTAGAGATGCTGATTTTTTTGCAGTGATCATTTTCTGTTAGTGATTTATATGTAGATACATGCATGGCGGTACCTCCCAATGCAAAAGCAGCTTTACCTGCGGTGCTCCATTTTAAATCGTTCCAGGTAGGTGTTTCGAGGTAGAACCCTTTGTCGCCCCAACCAAAGGCAATCCATTTAACGGCACTATCCAGGCAGGTACTGTTTTCGGTGAGTCGTTTTTTCCAATCCATTTGGTTGGTTGTTGCCGGTAAAACCAAATCGGTATGAACCCCATTTGAAAGGATAAAAATATCAACCTCATCTGGCTGTTTGGGTTCCATGATACGAGGTATACGAGAAGGCAGGCCAGATAAAATAACAACCGCGGCAGTGTATAGAAAAACAAAACTAATCACCGATGAAATAAGAATGATAAGAAAACGGAACAGTTTACGAAAATGGGTGTTCATGGAATTAAAGTTAAAGATTAAAACGTATGAAATTAGGGGAAGGTGTGCGTTGTGTCCGTTAGATGGCAGTTGAGAACTGTGTGCAAGCTTTTTGTGCTTTCTAAGCCTATGCAAAGTTCTCGACTGCCATCGAACGGACCTTTACACGCATCATCTGTCCGTTAAAGAATTTTACCAATGGCTACTCTTCTTTTCCTTTTCCCAGCAAGGAAGCTGTTTCAATTAATTTAGCGAATTCGGCACGATACCCTTCTTCATCTTTTGAAAGAGCTGTCTTCGCCAAAGCCTGATCGTCCGCATAACTGAAATGATCAACATTTTCTGATTCGCGTAACAGCATACCAAACCCTGCTACCGCAGCAGCAAAACGGAAATTGTCGGAAGTTTGATCAGCAGCAACCGGTTTGTTGAATACCACTTGTTTGATCAATTTACTCTCATCACTATGAATCGGTTTGTAACGAAGTTTTAATAACATCAATTCATTGTTATTGAGTTCTGATGATTTTGTTTTTGCCTCAGCTGTTTGATATCTTAATTTATCAACTTTTGCAGGAGCACCAACCGGTACAATTTCATAAAGTGCAGTTACCGTATGACCAGCTCCCAATTCACCGGCATCTTTTTTATCATTATTAAAATCTTCTTTGTTTAACAAGCGGTTTTCATAACCTACCAGTCGGTATGATTGTACATACGCCGGATTAAATTCAATCTGAATTTTTACGTCTTTGGCAATGGTAAACATATTACCACGCATTTCAGTAACAAATACTTTTTTTGCTTCCTGAATGTTATCGATATAGAAATAATTGCCATTACCCTGATCGCTGATCTTTTCCATGGTTCCATCTTTAAAATTGCCTGAACCAAAACCACAAACGGTCAGATAGATGTTTTCGTTTTTCCTGGTTCTGATAATTTCTAATAGCTCTTCCGGACTGGATACGCCTACATTAAAATCCCCATCTGTTGCCAGGATCACCCGGTTGTTACCACCTTCAATCAGGTTTTCTTTTGCTACTTTATACGCCAGTTTAATTCCTTCGCCACCGGCAGTGGATCCACCAGCACTTAAATCATCAAGTGCATCGATAATAGTCTCTTTGTCTTTGCAGGAAGTAGATGGTAAAACCAATCCGGCACTACCGGCATAAGCTACCAGTGCGACATGATCCTTTTCGCTCAGTTCTTCAACGAGCATTTTTAGAGATGCTTTTAATAAAGGAAGTTTATTCGCATCATTCATAGAACCGGATACATCTATCAGAAAAACCAGGTTGCTTGGACTTAATTTATTGTGATCGATGGATTTTCCCTGAATGCCGATATTGATCAATTGGTGTTGTTTGTTCCATGGGCATTGCGACATTTCGGTTTGCACCGCAAATGGATCTTCACCGGTTGGTTGAGGGTAATCGTATTTAAAGTAATTGACCATTTCTTCAATTCGAACCGCATCTTTTGGCGGCATTTCGTTTTGAGTAAGGAAACGTCTTATGTTACTATACGATGCTTTGTCCACATCAATGGAAAAGGTTGAAAGTGGATGTTGGGTCGCATCGTGGAATTCATTTTCCTGAATGGGTGCATATTCTTCGGCATTGTATGGACGAGCGATAATATCATGATCCACATACAGATCCTGGTTTTGAATGGCAGAAATTTCATCTCTTCTTGCTCTTTCTTCCAAGCTCGGTCCGCATCCCCAAAGTGCAGTTCCTATACTGATACTCAATACTACCCGGATCATTCGGTTAGATAATTTTCCGGCCCCTTTTTCATTTTTTTTCATGTTTCCTATTGTTTTTAGTTGTTTGAATTTTTGTTCCATTGAACATTGCAAACATAGATGGAAGGGGTAGGGATGCCCGGAAAAACGCTTGTAAAGGGCTTGTAAATTATTTTACAAATGGATTTTCGATTTTACAAGGGATCTTTTTATGAAAAATCTTACTTTTACTCATCATCATGCTTTTGACCGAAACCGAATTGTTTGAACTTTTGAAAAAGGAACTTGCCGATACTTATCGTCAGGTTTATCCTTCATGTAATGCTCCAATTGAATTATGGAAGGGGCAGGATATTATCAATTTTCAAGAGGAATTGATGCAAAAAGTAAAGGGGCGGATCAGTGAAAAATGGTTTTATACCCATATCAAATCGAAAGGTGAGAAAATGCCACGGATTGATATGCTAAATATGCTAAGTGCGTATGCCGGTTATCAGGATTGGAGGGATTTTACAAATCAGAAAGGAAGTTTTACAAACGAAAGGGTAGAAAGTGAAGTAAAAAATGAAGTAAAACCGATTGATGAACCGGAGAAAAAACCCGGAATTTTAAAAACGGAGAAAAAGCCTTCGAAAAAATACCTGCAATGGACCTTGTTGAGTGTTGCAATTAGTGTTATGATCATTCTGTTATTTGGAAATGCAACAAAAAAATATCATTGTTGCTTTACAGATTTGAATGGGAGACCGCCGGTGCCCAATGCAAAACTGGAAGTAAAATTAATAAAAGCAGGAGAGTCGCCTGTAGTTATTAAATGTGATGAGCGGGGATGCTTTGAAGTGAACTCAAACCAGGATCAGCTTCAATTTTTGGTGAACTCACCTTATTATAAGCCGGATACTATTGTTCGTGTTTTGGAAAAGGACCTGAATGAAGAAATAAAGTTGCAAACGAACGACTATGCGTTGATGATCCATTATTTTTCTACTGCTAAACTGAAAGATTGGAGACAACGTCGCTTGCAATTGGAGGATATGATTGCAGCAGATGCCAAAATTTTTCAGGTATATGTGGATGGTACGGGTATGGAGCTGTACAATAAAAAAGAGTTTATTGATAAGCTAACTATGCCTTTAAAGAGCTTAAAGAATATTGAAATTATAGAAACACATTACAATAAGAACCAACTTTCGCTTGTGAGATTTATACAGGTTAACGCGCAGCCATGAAAAAATACATCCATATACTTGTGTTTGCAATGGTATTGGGTTTACTCAGTACCCTGATCTCCTGTGGACCTTCGCATGAGGAAAAGATGTTCGCTATGGATTCGATAGCGGTCGATAAAAACCTTTCTCAGGTATTGCCTACTGATTTAGAGCAAACTTTTGAATCTGACTCATTAACAGCAGAACAGCTGGTGGTTTTTCAGCAGCGTGGTGCGGAAAAACTCGCCGATTTTATCAATTACGTTGAAATTATTTCCAATAAGCAGTATGATAAACAACTGAGACAGGAAGTACGAAAACAAATCATTGATCTGTTTGAATCGGATCAGGAGTTGGTAGCGATCCCTTTAACAGGTATAAAAGAATCCAAGCCGGTTTCAAAATTTTTGGATGAAATTTATAAAGGTGGTTATGATTCTATAAAAGTAAAAACGGATTCGGTGGTTTTGTCGACATTGGTTAGAGTTGACAGTTTACCTGTATATAAAGGAGTGATTAGTGGAAAGGTGAAAATACAAGCATACCGAAATAAGAAAATGGAATTTGACGACATGCAGATTCAACAGGCGAGAACAATTGTTCGAAAAGTGGAGAAGGATTTTGGGGGAGAGAAGAGAAGTGTTTGGGAGGTAATGCTGGGGGAAATTGAATAACTGAAAAGTAAAGTGTATGTTTTCATTTGATCCTTCCGGGATCAATCTGCAATTAAATCAAACTTTTATTTCTACTGATAACAATAACTGTTATGCAGTAGGAGATAACGGAACAATGATCAAAACAATTGATGGAGAAGAGCACTGGACAGTTCAAGAAACAAATACAACACAAAAACGAAATGCGATTACGTGTAATAATCACGATTGTAATGTTGTAGGAGACGGTGGTATTGTTTTAAAAGCAACCGGTATTATTCCTGAAAAAATTGCCGGGTTAACAAGTGAATTACAATTGTTTCCAACTCCTTCGGCAGGTGATGTAACCATTCGTTATAATACAGCTTTAGGCAGCAACGTGAGATCTTCACGTTAGTTTGGTGCACATAGGAAATCCCAAAGGTTTTACTCCTACGCTAACGCTTCGGCGTACGCAGTAAAAACCTTTGGGGTTTTTTATTGCCTCAGTATCTCAAATCTAATATGTTGTTATACAATAGAACTGTTTAATTAATTACATTTGAAATACAGAATCAAATGATACGATTATGTTCAACAAAGATCAACAACTTGCGATTCAAAATTTAAGACCGGTCAAAAAATATTTTGAGCGAAATTGCGAAGGCGATTTTCAGCCGGAGCATGAAACCACTTCAAAAATAATTAATTTCATTATTGCAGCACAAAGTTTTACGGATGAGGATTTAAAGAATATTGCTGCCTGGTACAATGAAATTATTTCTCAAAAACATGCGAATGGTTCGGGCTGGCTGGATTTTAAAAAGCAATTGACTCATTTTTTCAAACAGTTTTCTTATAAAGTAAAGTGGGATAAAGCGACGGATGAGTTGACGATTACGAAAATGAAGGAGCGATAACTTTTTAATCAGAACAAAAATAGGGGCTACTGTTATTTTACCAAAATATCGGATTAATAATTTAATAGAATTAAAAAACGAGTTAAAGAAGTTAGCAAATATGTGCAATGTGCCGTATCGTGAAGAGCTAAGCTGGAAGTGGAAATAAGCTGGAATGGCAAGAAAAAAATCCCAAAGGTTTTTAAAACCTTTGGGATTTCTCATTATGTGTCATGTCTAATCCCAGTAGTTATCGGGACTTCAAACTATTACTGTACAACCATTTTCATGATGGCTCTGTTTTCACCAGCCTTTAATTCATAAAAATAGATTCCACTTTTATAGTTTGTAACATTCAGATTAAATTGATGTGCACCTTCACTTAATTGAGAACTAAATGCAGTTGATACTTTCTGTCCAAGCGCATTGTAAACAGTTAATTCAGCTGGTGTTGACTGAGGAAGGTTAAACTCAATAATGGTTTGCGAAGCATTTACCGGATTTGGATAATTCTGTTTCAATGAAAAGGCAGAAGCTTTTTCTCCATCAGGAATACTTGTTACAATATCATATTTTATTTGTGCATTCGTAGCGGAATTAATAAGATCTGTTAAATCATCACCTGCTAGCATGGCAAAAGCAACTTTCACTGAATCATTTGCAGTGATGGTAAATGGACCCGATGAAACAACATCCATCACATCGTTTCCAGCGGCCGCTGTTTCACCACCTTTTAAACGATTTGTAGATAAGGTCGTATATTTTTCAGAAGTTGAGAAGTAATTTGTTTGATCGGAGATATCAACTCCTCCGCCGCCACCGCTTACGTTATCAATTACGTAATGCAGGAAACCACCTTTGGTTAATAAGCGAACGCCACCAAATTGTTTTCCACCGGCAGTGCTGTATACATATCCCAGTTTATTTCCCTGATCCGTATCACCTTTGTTGCTGCCCGCAGTACCGGTAGTGATATCCCAATCGGTAGCGATACCGGCATATAAATTACTGAGTGTGGCACCACTTGTATTTTTAATGGTGTATTCAAAGATGATGTATTTTCTATCGCCTGGAGTTGTCCATGCATAGGTTTTGTGTCTTACTTGTACACCAATTTTGCTGGTTGCTCCATTGTCATTAAAGATACCACCTGTTTCGTGTTCTGCTTTGAATGGAGGTTTGATTTCTTTTACTGTTTGTACAGAAGTAAAATCGGTATCTGATTTACCAGAAGTAGAACCTCTTAAATTATCCGATACTTTGGAAGAAGATGTTCCGATCATTAAACCAGATTCAAATACAAGAGAAGAATCTTTATAGGTAAATCCAAGTCCACCGGTTCCATCACTGTTGTTCCAACCAATACGCCCTCTGCTGGTGTTTGTAGAAGAAACATCGTTAATGGAAATGTTCACATAATCCACATTCACGGTTAAGTCAAAATATTGGTACGATGTATAAGAACCATCTGTATAGGTAATTTTAAAAGGTATTAAAGCATTTACCGGTGTACCTGGTTTAATAAGGACTTTGAAAGCATTCGTATTATTAACGGCAAATGTTCCCAATGTGGCCATCGCACCTGGATTAAGTGTAGAACTTAAAACGGTAGCGTTCGCACTGCTGCTTGATAGTGTTGCGGTAAGACTCGTTGTTGCTTTTAAATAGTTTACAATTGATCCGGTAATATACAGTGTGTCATTTACAATAAACACATCGTCATTGTTATCGCTGATGTTTAACGGACGCATCCAAACGGAAGTTGGAGTTTCTGTAAGCGCTCTGTATAAGTTAATACGTCCTGTACCTAATTTTTCTTTGAAATTAGTGTTTAGGCTGTAGATATCATCCGCTGTAGCTTTTAATTGTTCCGCTACCTGTAAGGCAGTGTAAGAAGGATAAAATGTTTTTACGATGGCAGCAGCGCCTGCGCAAATCGGACCAGCCATAGATGTTCCATCCATATTGGTATAGCTGTTGTCGTATACCGTTGAACGGATGCCACTTCCAGGTGAGCAAACATCAATGGTATGTCCATAGGTAGAAAAACTAGATCTGGTATCGTTGCTCGTTGTAGAAGCAACACATAATACAAGGTCGAAGGATCCGGGAAAGTTTTGAACTTCATTGTTTGCATTTCCTGCAGAAGCAACAACCAATGCCCCTTTTGTATAAGTAGCATATTCAATTACATCCAACGCAAACTGTCCGCCACCTGGTCCACCCCATGAACAGTTGATGATTTTGCAACCATGATCAGCAGCATATTTGATTCCTTCATATCCGTTATCAATTTGTGCTGTGCTGGTTTTTTTAGCACATTTTACAGGGAGGAAGGTGCAATTAAACCCTGGACTTGCTACACCAATTCCGTTATTAGTAGCAGCAGCTGCACATCCCGAAACGTGTGAACCGTGGTCACTATTATCTACGTTTGGGTTGTTGTCATTTTCACTCATGTCCCATCCACGGAAATTATCAATGTATCCATCATTGTCATCATCCTTGCCGTTGATCGGATCGTTGTAATTGTATTTTATTTTTGTTTTCAAGTCCGGGTGGTCGATATCTGTTCCTGAATCAACAATTCCAATTACGGTATTTGTATCTCCACGTGCAGTAGTTGTATTAACTCCCCAGGCATCAGGGCACTTAATACGGTTAATGTAATACATGCTACCGGAGTTTCCATTTGTAAGATCCGGGTCATTCGGATTAAAGGCAGCAAGTATACTCTTGGCATCGATTTTTACCGAATGCTCATATTGTATGTAACGCGGCTCGGCATAGTCAACCAATCCTGTCGCCAGTACTTTATTGATCGCTTCCTCTAATTGCATGTTGCCATTGAAGTGAAGCTCGTAAATAAGTGATAGGTCCGGTTGAGTAGGAGAATTTTTTACATACACCGGTGTTTGTTCAGGAAATATTTTTTTTACATCCTGCGTTTGTAATTCATTGAAAACAGTTTTTAAAGCTGCATCCTGAATGTTGTTGCGGTAAGCGGGTTTAAGTTTGAAAATAATGGCATTCGGCACATAATCTGCTTCCGTAACGCCGGATGGCATTTGAAACGATTTGTACGAATTTGTGCTTTTTGATTTTGGTGTAGTGTTCCCGGCTTGTGTTGTTGTTTGAAAAAAACAACAACTGATACCGAAAAAAAACACCATTGCGGTTTTGGTTTTTAGGAGCATTTTTTTTGGATTAATTAGTGTTAATTTAAATTTGAGGCGCTTAAAATACCATTCTTTTTTATGAAAATTAAATTTTTTAACAAAATACTGCCGGTTGTCAAGCGTTTTAAAGGCTCGTCATTTCTTAATATTAGCTATTTTGATAAATTTGCAAGAGCAAGTGTGTTTATTCCAGTAAATAAAATTAGTATCCGATGATAATAAAAAAAATAGTAAGGAGTGGTCTGTGTATCATTTTTGCGGGTTTTGAATTTTTCACAATTAATGGTTGTAAAAGCACAGGCCCGGCTGTAACAGAAGCAACAACGCCTCATAAATCCGTTGCCAGTATAAAGGTGGTGGGGACATTGTTACCTCAAGGAACAACAAGCTACCAGTATGGAACTTTTATATTGGTTGATCAAAGCGGAAAAACGCTATACGCTTTAAAAAGTGATGCTGTTCAATTGCTCAATTATAAAGGGAAAAAAGTGAGCTTAACCGGAATGTTGATTGAGGGGTACCCCATTGAAGGGGGACCACCTTATCTGGATGTGTTAACGGTTGAAGAACTTGCAACGCATTAGTCAACTTTAGTGCACAAACTTGCAAATGGTTGGTGTACCGTTAATTGTGATTTTAGCATAATAGATCCCGGCGCTGCCTTCAAAATTCAACGTTTGTTGATGAGTTCCGAAATATTGGTATTGATTTTCTGACAGTACAGCAATTTGTTTTCCGTTGCTATCAATAATTTCTATTGTTACCAGTGCATTTGCCGACAAATTATAATAGAGTGTAGTCGCATTATTTTCTGCCGTATTGTATTGAACACGGGCATTGCTGGAAGAATTAAATTCGATGGGTACAATTTGGGAATAGCTTGTCTTACCATCGTAATCTGTTTGTTTTAAGCGATAGTATGAAATACCGTTTAAAGGTTCCTCATCTTTTTCAGCATAGTTTACTATACGGTCACTATTTCCTGCGCCAGGTACTGTTTTTAATTTTTCAAAATTGACCCCATCTTTGGAACGTTCCAGGGTAAAAAAGTCGTTGTTTTTTTCGGATGCTGTGCTCCATTTTGTTAGTACCTGATCGTTATTGGGTTTAGCATCAAAGGTCAGTAATTCAACAGGCAAAGGCGATGATCCTGATGCAATAGCAAAAGGGGAAAACGAAGTTTGTGTTCCGGATGTTCTCGTATAGGGGTTACTGCCACTGGCAGCAGCGTTACCGGATACCTGCCATGCGCCACCCGTATAGTGCCCAACATAACAGCTGTTTCTTGTAAATGAAGTTGTTTCAAGCGACGATGTCCATTGAAACGTAAGTTGAACATTGGATCCCCCAGCGGTGCCTTCGCTTACGTTCCAGGTTCTGTCAACCGTTTTAGTAGTATAAACGCTTCCTGAAGTTCCGGCATAATAGACACCCTGGGAAACGCGGGCAGAAAAATTATCGGTGGTGGTGGTGCTGGTTACGTTTAGTGTTACCGGTGAATAGGTACTGGATGTATAGCCAATAGGGTACAGTGCAGTTGTACGTTTACCGGCAGCGCTTCCAATATTATATCGTCTAAACACACCGGTACCATTTGTCACAATAAAGTTAGTAGAACCAGGGGAACCGGATATTCCACTACTTCCATCCTGAGATGCTTCCAATTCCAAATCATAATCATTAAGCGTTATTTTTCCGGAAGTGAATTTTAACAAGTGTCTGAAAGCTGTTACAACACCCGTGTTTGGTGAAAGTGCCATTCCGGCTGAATTGTTCAACTCTACATTATAAAAATTCAGATTCGCGGAACCTGAAATGGTTTGGAGGCTGCTTCCATTAAAATAAAAAGTACTTGTCCGATAAGTCAGCGTACCATTATTAATCCAGTTGCCTTTTACCGTATGAGTGACAGTACCAGCATCGAATGTCGATCCTGAATTCATTGTAATGTCACCAACAAAGGTAGCACCAAGGCTATTTGTATTAGCGTCAAGTGTAGTATTGCTCTGCAATGTTGTTGTTAAGTAGATATAAGGTGTATATATTTTTTGATAGAATTCGGCGGAATGGTTTCCAGAAGTATTTGTAATAACAAGATTGGGAAAGTAACCCGTTATACCATATCGTTTAGCAGTTCCGGATGAGGCATCACCAATTTGCACGGTACCTCCTGTGATGGAGCGTGTATCAGCCGAACAATCATAGTCATAATTCCAATTTATATTTTGGCCTCTGATGACGATTGTACCTCCGGACATGGTAAAAGATGAGTATCGGGTAATCCACATCGATGGTAAGCCTCTACCTGATGCGCCTCCATCTGTATTACCCACGGTACAACAGGTAACCGTTCCTCCGGTTTGGGTATAATCCACATAATAAGTATAATTGTATGTTGGATCAGCGTAGGGTTGTAAGGAGCCGGCAACGTTGATGGCACCGCCATTTATCACAAAAACCGAATTGGCTCCACTTCCACCATAATAGAGGTTATCATCAGAAGCCGAACCGACATTAAATGTTCCATCATCAATGGTGATTTCACCATACCAACCGACACTCCCAGTTTGTGCGGCTACGGTGAAGTTGGGGTTATTTAAATAGAATCCTGTATTGCTTGTTATTGAATAAGAAGCACTGGTAAACACCCTGTTGGTCATTGTAAAGGAGCCGGATATTTTAAACGTACCATTGCTAAGCGTTAAAAATCCGGCTACATCTGATGAGGAACCTCTTACGGTAAAGTTGCTGACAGTTAAATCAACAGCGTAGGTAGGACTGGAGCCTTTATTCACGGTAATCAAATAGATATCTGTAGTAGCTCCGGCGCCTGAAAAGGTGGTGTTTGAAGAGCCCGTAAAGGTAATGCTGGCAGCCGCATTTCCACTATTTGTATAAAAATCCAAAGTGCCACCGTTGGTAATGCTTCCGCTTACAGAAAGTGTATGTCCGGTAACGGTACCACTTGCATTGGTTCTGAAGGTTCCTGTACTGGCAACTGATACGCTGGTACACACAAGTGCGCGGGAAGTTCCGGCCTGAAATTCCAAGGTGCCGTTTACGGTGATGCTGCCCAGTGTAACACCGGGGCTGGTATTTATAATGACAGTAGTCCCTGCTGCAATAACAACATTATCTCCGGAGCCAGGCGTGGATACACCACCCCACGTAGTTCCCAGGTTCCAGTTTGTCGTGGTACCGGTTGATGTATACGTTGCTCCATAGCATATGGAGAACATACAGATAAAAAGAACAGACAAGTTAACCCTAATGGGCTTGAGAGATGTTTGTAACGTTGTTACATTCATTAAAAGAGAGCAAAAATGTTTCATGGTACACGAGTTAAGAGGATAATGAAAAGAACGGGAATGATTGTTAGTTTAATAGTGTGATACGGGTAATTATGTCCTTGGGATTCAATAATAGGGTGAATTTTACACTAATTTAAGGCAAATTTTTACACATGGAATACATCTTAATAAATTCTGATAAATGTAGTTTGAAAACGAAACCTTTTTCCTCAATTTGCCAGAAAATCAACTTAAGCGTATTTGGAGGTTTATGTTTTGATTTTTAACAATCGTCTATCAAAAAATAAAGTTCATCCATGGTATTGAGAGGGTAAATGCCCCCGCGTGCCTTATATTCTATTTTAATTGTTAGGAAATGAAGAAGCAATTTGCTAAATTGCTTTATTAATGAAGTTTTTATACCCGATTGAAGTTAATTTAAAGATCGGTTGGTGAGTTAGATCGGAAAGGAGGGAAGTAAGAATAAGGATGATTTATCATTTTTGAGAAGTTGAAATGATTTTAATTTTAAAAGCGAGTTTTTGTAGAAAAAGATTTACAGAATTAGTTGTTGAAATATCGTCGGAGTGGAAGAAGTAAAATAGAAAAATGCCCTTATTTTTGGAGCGCTCAGTAAAACCATAATTTTAACGTAGCATGTTATTACACTACTAAAGAAACTAAAAAATGAAAAACAATTACAGTCTTAGCCATATCTTAAAAGGCCTTTCTGCAGTGGTGTTGTTCTCTTTAACAACGATCAAAACATTTGCGATCGCGATCACAACTGCATCACCAATTATTACGACACAACCTGTTAACAGAATAGTTTGTCAGGGTGATGATACGTATTATAGCATTGTTGCAAGCGGAGCTGATACTTACCGCTGGCAAGTAAAAGTAAATGGAATTACAACCTGGGACGATGTACCAGGTGGAACCGATGATACACTTGTATTGTATTCACCAAGGGACATTGCCAGTTATCGTTGTATCGTTACCGGAGGAGGTGATTCCGTGACATCGGATATTGCTACTTTGAATTTTACGATCAATGATCAGGATATTTCAGCACAAACAACGCAAGTTTGCAGAGGTGATTCAACTAATATTATTATTGGGTTCACACAACCCGGTGTTGATTATTATTTAAGAGTTGGAACGAAAACCATTAGCGGACCATATGCAGGAAATGGTAATGAATTAAGCATAAGTACCGGACCTATTGACGCCACAGCATCTTATAATGTGTATGCATCAACAACAGCAGGTGGTTGCTCCAAGATTTTGTCACAAACAATCCAGATATCCATGTATACAGTGATTCCTGTTGTTACCTCAACAAATCCCGGAAGCCGCTGTTTGGAAGGTGCATTGGTATTGAGTGCAACAGCAAGCGAAGGTGACTTACGCTGGTATTCAACGCCTACAGGAGGAGCTATATTAGGAACAGGAACTATTTTTACAACACCTGTTATTTCAACATCAACAACTTTCTATGTTTCTGCTTTTCAAAAAGGCTGTTCATCTGCCAGAAAAGAAGTATTGGCAAGGGTCAATCAATTGCCGGATGTCACGGTTAAAGTGAATGGATTAAAAATTAAGGCAGTTAGTCAGAATACGGCTTCTTATCAATGGATGAACTGTAATACCAACACAATTATTCAGGGAGCGAATGACTCAAGCTATACAGCACCATCCTTGCCGGGGAAATATGCTGTGATCATTACCTTAAATACATGTAAAGATACTTCTGTATGTGTACCAATCCTTACAACAGGTTTGGAAGCACAAACAGAAAATGCAGCTCCATCATTACTTTCGGTTTATCCAAACCCTGGTCGTGATGTGATCAATGTTCAATCGCTTAATGCCGGAACATTTATTATTGTAAATCAATTGGGACAAACGGTGTATTCATTTCAACTGAATGGATCCAACAACTATTCGACAACTATTACTGGTTTGAAAAATGGGTTGTACGTTATTATGGGAACCGGAGACCAGGAAGGGTTGAAGCAAAAGGTTGTTATAACGGAGTAGGCCTTCGCTGAAGCTTCGGCCTACACGGTAGGCATGTATAGCATAATCTCTCAATTAAAGCCGCTGCAGTTTTGTAGCGGCTTTTTTTATTTGTAGTGATGAATTGTGCGATTGTGTCAGTTCGAGCGGAGTCGAGAACTGTGCGTAAGCT
>DAORKB010000001.1:62026-65843 GCA_035439365.1 Bacteroidia bacterium | reverse complement strand
GAGCAAGACAGACGGATAAATTATTTTATCCAGCAATTCGGCTCCGAAGAAAAGTTTGTAGAGTTTTATGGAAAAACAGTTGATGATTTTAAATCAGATTTAAAAGATAATGTTCGTGATTTACTACTTGCACAACAAATGCAAGGTAAAATTACGGCAGACATTACTGTAACACCCAACGAAGTAAAGTCATTTTTTGAAAATATACCGGAAGACTCTTTGCAATTTATTAATACAGAAGTTGAAGTAGGACAAATTGTAAGAAAACCTATTGTCACAGTTGCCGCAAAAAAGGAAGCAAAAGATAAAATTATTGATATACGTGAACGTATTGTAAAAGGACAAAGTAATTTTTCCGCAATGGCAGCATTATATTCACAGGATCCGGGATCGGCCAGCAAAGGTGGGTTGTATGAAGGGATTCAACGTGGCCAGTTTGTGCCGGAGTGGGATGCCTGGGCATTTAAATTAAAACCAAATGAAATAAGTGAAGTGTTTGAAACGGTTTATGGATATTTTATTATACAGCTGATTCAACGAAGAGGTGATGTAGTGGATGCACGCAGTATTTTAATTGCTCCAAAAATTGATGCAAGTGATTTGTTTAAAGCAAAACTTACATTGGATACGATTTATGATAGGATTTCGCACAGTAGTATTATCGCTTTTGCTGATTCTGCTGCAAAATATTCAAACGATGAAGAAACAAAGAACAGTGGTGGTTTGATTTTAAATCCATTCTCCGGTTCGGCACGTTTTCAAATGGATGAAATAGGCCAGTATGATCAAAACATTGCATTTGCAATTGATAAATTACAAGTAGGCGAAATGACCAAACCGATGCCCTATGCAACACATGATGGAAAACAAGCTTATCGTATTTTATATTTGAAATCACGTTCAGAGCCACATAAACTCAATTTAAAGGATGATTATCAAAAAGTACAAAATATGGCGCTCACAAAAAAACAACAAGAGCTCATAAAAAATTGGGTTAAAAAGAAATTGTCAAATACGTATGTTCGAATAACAGACGATTATAAAACCTGCTCGTTTAATAACAAATGGAGCACTAATTAATTACCTATGTACAAATCGGATGTAGAAGCAGTAAATGCTTTTGTTACAAAATATAAGGAACTAAATTCAGAGATAGCGAAAGTTATTATTGGTCAGGATGAAGTAGTAAAAGACGTCTTGATTTCTATTTTTAGCAAAGGACATTGTTTGCTGATAGGTGTTCCCGGGTTAGCAAAAACATTATTGGTAAATACCATTGCGGATGCATTAGGATTGAGCTACAACCGTATTCAGTTTACACCTGATTTGATGCCATCTGATATCATCGGGTCAGAAATTTTAGGAGAGGACAGGAATTTTAAATTCATCAAAGGACCATTATTCGCGAATATTATTTTGGCCGATGAGATCAACCGTACGCCACCAAAAACACAGGCCGCGTTGTTAGAAGCTATGCAGGAACGTACTGTTACAACTGCTGGTAAAAGATACGAATTGGGTAACCCGTTTTTTGTTTTGGCAACCCAAAACCCAATTGAACAGGAAGGAACCTATCCATTGCCTGAAGCGCAACTGGATCGTTTTATGTTTAACGTATGGCTCGATTATCCAAAGTTTGAAGATGAATTACAGGTTGTAAAAAATACAACAGCTGGTCATAAGGTGCAGTTGAAAAAAGTATTGAGCATAGAAGAAATTATTTATTTCCAGGAACTGGTTCGCAAAATTCCGGTAAGTGATAATGTAATGGAGTATGCAGTGCGACTATCCACTAAAACCCGTCCTGGAACTGCGAATGCGGCTCAAATAGCAAACACTTATCTTTCATGGGGTGCGGGTCCGAGAGCCTCTCAGTTTTTAGTGATTGGTGCAAAATGCCATGCATTGATGAATGGAAAATTTTCTCCGGATATCGAAGATGTTAAAGCCGTTGCTGCAGCGATACTTCGTCACCGCATCGTTCGCAATTATAAAGCAGAAGCAGAAGGTATAACTGTAGATAAGATTATTGAGGAGTTGGTGAAAGGTTAATTAAGTGCAGAAGCGTTTGACTAAAAGATACAGCGTGCGTTGATGTCCGTTCGAGTTTGGTCACTGTCACTGACACTCACACTTAATTCACTCTTCCTGCTTTAAAAAAATACTTCTTGTAATACACTTCATCCAGATCATTTATCATTACGCCTTTTTTTGTAGTTGCATGCACAAACTTGTTGTTTTGTAAATACACACCAATATGCGAAATTGTGTTGCTTTCTACTTTGAAAAAAAGTAAATCACCTTCCTGTAGTTCTTCTTTTTGAACAACTTTACATTGATTAAAAATAGAAGCTGAAGAACCTGTTAATTGTTTTTGATAAATTTCCCGGTAAATAACACTGGCAAAATTAGAGCAATCCACCCCGTCTTTATTGCATCCCCCATATTTATATGGTGTTGCATACCACGAATCGATTAACGAATACAATGCAACGTTTTCAATTTTATTTTCGTCAACAACAAGTAAAGGGGCATACTTTTTTTTTAATTGCTGTGAATTACTTACAGAGGAGTTTTGTTCTGTGTTTGATGGAGGTTGAGTAGCATTTAAGTGTTTGCGTGATTTACATGCACTTAAAAATCCGGTAAGGATGCAACCAATAAAAATGATATGTTTAAAACGCCTCATGATATCAATTTCAAAAGTCTTGCAAAAAGTATTCATTTATAAAGGAATATGAAAAAAAATATGAAAGATAAGTTGTTGAAAACATGCATTAAAACAACATGAAAACGTTATGTTGACCCTGCCACAGATGTTTTTTTTATTAAATGATATTTTTAGTAAAAAAACTATATATTTGTTTAGATAAGAATCGAAAGAATGCCTTATTTCAATAGTTGAGAATGAAAAAAAAGATCTGCATATTTCTTTCTATTGTATTTTTTTCGTTGGGGGCCGACCGGCCTGAAGAAACCAATGCCAAGATCAAGGCGATTTATATTTATAATTTTACGAAATACATCGAATGGCCCGAAAGCTATAAGCAAGGGAATTTTGTGATTGGTATCATGGGCAATAACACAACCCTTGTTAATGAGCTAAATAAGATGGCAATTGTTAAGACTGTTGGTAATCAACGTCTTGAGATCAAAAATATCCATGCGAACAGTGATGTTGGCTGTCATATCATCTACCTGCTTTCCGATAACTCCACACAACTGGCAGAAGTGATGGAAAAGAATAAAAATAAAAGCACACTGATTGTTACTGATAAAGCCGGATTAGCTTCAAGAGGCGCAGGAATTAATTTTGTAATACAGGAAAATAAACAAAAGATCGAATTGAATAAGTCGAATATCGAACGTTATAAATTAAAAGTAGCCTCTAGTTTAGTTGAGCTGGCAATACAGGTGAAATAAAGTTAAAGTAAAACAACATGAAGCATGTCGTAAAGAAGCTGGGAATGATTTTATTGCTGCTGATTGCATCGCTTGTAAATGCGCAGGAGGAGGATCCATTACGTGTGGCCATCGCTCATTTACAAAAAGGTACATTAGACAGTGCTAAAATGGTTATTGATCAGCTGATTACAAATACCCAGGCTGTGAAAGATGGTAATGTATGGTATTACCGTGGATTTATCTATAAATCCATCTATAACAAATGGGAGAAAAAAGATAAGCATTCCAATTCCCGCCTGGAAGCGCTAAAAGCGTTTAAGCAATCATTAGCGATGATGGATACTTCAAAAACAATGACTGCCGAAAACAAAAAGAACATTAAATATTTAACCACAACATTATACAACGATGC
>DAORKB010000001.1:44402-61926 GCA_035439365.1 Bacteroidia bacterium | reverse complement strand
TGGATAATTCAGCTTATTATAATATTGGTACATTGTATTATCAGCAAGGCGTAAATTTAATTCGTCAGCTTGATTACAGTACAGATATACCAACACTAGATGAAGCACAGAATAATACGTATTACCTCTATAGGCAATCATTACCATTTATGGAAAAGGCCTATAAAATTGAACCAAACCGCAGAGAGGTATTGTATGGACTTTACAGTATTTATTATAGTCTGAATGAAATTGAAAAGTCGAATGAGTTTAAACGAAAACTCGATGAAATTGAGAAAAAGTAATACATTGTTCTAATACATTGTTTTATGGGATTCAGGTTAACAATCGGAAGAAAGATAGGGCTTGGTTTTGGTGTCATCCTGTTTCTGTTTATTGCAGCATCTATATTTACTACCAATACCCTGAATCAAAGCCGTAACCAAACGGAGCAGGTAACCACAATTTTTAACCCTTCTGTTGCTATATTAAAGGATTTGGATAATCTTCTGAATCGGTCCAAATTACTCATAACAAAATGGTATTATGTTCAAACCGGAAATGATAACGTAGATAAAGTAGCAATGAACCAATTGCTAAAAGTAGAATACCCGGTTCTCAAGCAAAAAATTAAAACATATTCGACTCATTGGGATAAAGAAGAGCAGGAGAGCATTGATATTATTCTTTCATTAGTAGATAATATGTTTGAGAGTTATCAGAATGATGTCATGTCAAAATTAAGCTCTTTTGAAGCCTACAACGATTCCAATATAAAATTTGAAGCATTACTTCCTTTTGAAGAGTTGGATGTCAAATTTCATAATATTCATCAAAACTTAAGTTCACTAATTGATAAACAAAATTCCAATGCTTCAGATAATTCCAACGACATGTTGTCTTCATTCAGTTTGCTGCAGCAAACGGTGAATTGGTTAGGTATCATTCTGATTATCGGAGGGATCGTTATTGCAATACTGACTGTCCGCTCAATTATTAGACCTTTAAAAGGTTTAAGAAAGATATTGTTAATGATGGGTAAAGGAGTGTTACCAACAGAACCGATTAAAAAAAGAAACGATGAAATAGGGGAGATGTCTCTTGCTTTGAATGATCTGGTGAATGGTATGACACGCACGACAGATTTTGCCAATCAGGTGGGATCAGGAAATTTCGATTCTTTTTATAAACCGCTTAGTGATGAAGATACACTGGGAACTGCATTGTTAAAGATGCGTGAGGATCTTCGCGAAAACGAGCGTGTGCTCGAAGAAAAGGTATTGGAACGTACTGAACAGGTGGTGCGTCAAAAAGAAGAAATTGAAATTAAAAATTCAGAGCTCGAAGTGCTTTTCAAGCATGTTACAGATAGTATTAAATATGCAAAACGGATCCAGGATGCTATTCTTCCTCCGGAAAGCCTTATCCGGAAGGTGCTTCCCAATTCATTCGTTTTATTCAGACCAAAAGATATTGTAAGCGGGGATTTTTATTGGATTGATAAGAAATCAAATAAAACCATGTTTGGAGCAATTGATTGTACAGGACATGGAGTGCCGGGTGCGTTTATGTCTATTGTTGGATATAATATTTTGAAACAGGTTATTGATAATAATGAAAATACTTCTCCCGCTTTTATTTTGGATCGTCTGAATGAAGGAGTGAGTGAAACGTTGCATCACGGAATGGATGTGGCCCAGGCAAAAGATGGAATGGATGTAGCATTTTGTACAATTGATTTTTCGACACTCGAATTGCAATATGCAGGAGCCTACAATCCGTTGTATATTGTAAGAGAAGGACAATTAATAGAAATAAAAGCTGACAAATTTCCAATCGGATTGTTTCTTGGAGAAGAGAAAAAGAAATTTACAAATCATATCATGCAACTACAGAAAGGAGATGCGGTATATATATTCTCTGATGGTTATGCTGATCAGTTTGGTGGCCCGAAAGGAAAAAAATTTATGATTAGTCATTTCCGCAATTTACTGGTACAACTTTCCTCCTTGTCGATTGAACAACAAAAACAAACAATTACACGAACCTTAAATGATTGGTGTGGTAAGCTGGATCAGGTGGATGATATTTTAGTTGTTGGATTGAAGATTCAATAGTTACGAAAAAGCTGGTAGAGTGTGTGTCGTGTCAGTTCGAGCAGAGTCGAGAACTGACACGACACACACCTCATCTCTTTTATAATACTTATTACTTCAAGTAAAGTGATAACACCATTTTCTCCAGAAAGCTTCCTGCTATTTGCTCTTCTGCACCCAGTTGCTCCAGATCTAATTGTAATTCCTGCATCAGGTAATTGGTTTTATAAGCGAGTTCTGTATTGAATGGAGTCAACGGAGGTAGTTCTCGTCTGTACAAATGCAAAGCATCTATAGTATTATTTGTTGGTTGCAACGGAGATTGCAAAAGGAGATTTTCGAAATCGGTTGGATTATCCACCGCCGATTTCATTTTTATTGCATCTAAATCGGTTGCTTCAATCAAAGCTAAAACAAAATCAATTTCATCTTCGTTGGCAACTTTATCAATGGTTGCAATTGAGGTGATACAGGAAATAAGCGCTAAGCGCTCTTGCTCGCTGTATTGCAGGAGTTGGTTGGTTAAATTCATGAGGGGGATTTAGCCACATAGGTTCATAGGATTTAAAAATTATAATACGTTTTTATTTATTAGATTTTTTATAAGGATAATAAGGGATACCAGAGTCCAGGTACCCTCTAAAACAATAAAAGGCATGAAGTGAATCAGTACGGAAGCAGCACAAGCGATACCTGCACCAATAATATTCAGCAGCATATAGGTAATGCTGTTTTTATGAAGCACATTAATGAGATTTAGAAAGAATGCAATTAGCAGAATAAAAACCCCTGTAAAGCCTAACCAGTCTGTGAATTTCATGATGTAAAGTTAAATTCTTTTTCGTGAATAACCTGATTTAAAAGTTTAAACAAGGCACTAATGTATACAAATAAAATCCCTGCACCAATAGTTGAATTGATGCAGGGATCTTATAAATTGTGTATAATTTTATTGATCTAAATCCTCGAAAGAGACGTCAGAAAAATTATTTTTTGAACCTTCTAACACCGGTTCTTCTTGCTCTGCAACCGCTTCAAAAACCGGAGAAATAGATTTTATGTGGTTGATTGCTTCACTCAAACCATCTGTGAATTTTTCAAAATCTTCTTTATACAAAAACAGCTTGTGTTTTTCGTAGAAAAACTTGCCATCATCGCCAAAACGTTTTTTGCTTTCTGTAATAGTCAAATAATAATCATTTCCCTTCGTGCTTTTCACGTCAAAGAAATAAGTTCTTTTTCCTGCTCTTACAGATTTTGAGAAAATCTCTTCCCTGTCAGTTACGTTTTTATCAAATATTTCTTCCATCGTCATAATAATATTGTTTATCGTTTTTTTTTCACCACTTGGCAAATGTTTATATAAATAAGCTAAAAAACAAGCCTTGTTAATAACTTTTTGTTAAAAACTTGTTTAAAAGTGTTTGTAGAACGAATTCTACATAATTCAGTGTGTTGATTGTCAGTTTGTTAAGTCTTTCTCTTTTTCCAATAATTGCATGTTAAAAAGTTGAAAATAAGATTTTTGCATCTCCATCAATTTCTGATGTGTTCCCTCTTCAATTATGCTTCCGTTTTCCATAACAATAATTTGATCTGCGTTTTTTACAGAAGAAACACGGTGACTAATAATAATTGTTGTGTTCAACTTCATTTTATTTTTGATCCCTTCCAATATCTGTTCTTCTGTTTCTGTATCAACGGCAGACAGGCAATCATCCAGAATCAAAATTTTGGGTTGTTTAATGAGCGCTCTTGCAATCGAAATCCGTTGCTTTTGCCCACCTGATAAGGTAATTCCTCGTTCACCAATAATGGTATCAAACTTTTCAGGAAATCCCATAATGTTGTCATAAACTGCAGCATCTTTTGCTGCTTGTTCAATGGCTGCCTGTTGCTGTTTGTTGGTATCCACACTAAAACCAATATTGTGTGCAATGGTATCTGAAAACAAAAATACTTCCTGCGGAACGTAGCCCAATTGCTGCCTTAACCCATATAAATGCCGGGATTTAATATTTTTTCCATCAATCAATATAGATCCTTTATCTGCATCATATAAGCGGCAAATCAAGTTGGCGATCGTTGATTTACCTGATCCAGTTTTACCAATGATGGCCAAAGAGCCACCTTTTGGTACCTTAAAAGAAACATTCTTCAATGCCTGAATACCGGAATCAGTATAAGTAAAATCCACTTTATCAAATACAATTTCGCCAGTTAACGGAGTATCAGCAATGTTGTCGCTGTTATTTTGTATGGATGACGTTGTGTGTAAAAATTCGTTTATCCGTGTTTGAGATGCGGCAGCACGTTGTATAAGTGATGTTACCCACCCCAGAGAGGCAATCGGCCACGAAAGTTTACCGATTAAAAGTACAAACTGAGTAATTGTACCTACAGTAATTTTAGTGCCTGTTACATTTAATTTACCGTTAATTACATGCAAACCACCAATGTATATTGCTAAAATAGTGCTTAACCCAATTAACAGTACCATAAAAGGTTGAAACAGAGCCTCTGTTTTTACAAGTCCCATGTTACGTCTGCGGTATTCAATACTTTCTTTTTCAAAATTTTGTTCTGAATGTTGTTCACGTGCATAGGCCTTCAATACCCTTATTCCTGAAAAGGCTTCTTGTGCCTCGGTAGTGATTGCAGATAGTTGCTCTTGGACAGCTGTACTTTTTTTGTTAATCGTCTGACTTACATAATAAATTGAAATAACCAGTATGGGTAATGGCAACAAAACATAAAAAGTTAGTTCTGCATCTGCCTGAATCATAAAATAAATGGTGAATACGAATGAAAATAAGGTGTTAAGGATGTACATGATAGCGGGACCTATATACATGCGAACCCTACTCACATCTTCGCTGATTCTATTCATTAAATCACCTGTATTGTGACGCTTGTAAAAGGACATGTCCAATTGCTGATAATGGACATAAATTTCATTTTTAAGATCATATTCAATCAGGCGGGACATAACAATGATGGTTTGGCGCATTAAAAAAAGAAAAAAACCACTGACGATTGCTAATCCAATTACCAGTCCTCCATAATAGAGTAACTGCTTGTAAGCAGCCTCTGTATCCTTTAGGTTACTGATTTCATCAACAAAATCCATTGCATCGCCGACATAAAGAAAAGAATAAACACCAAATATGTTGGAAACCGCGACAAAAAGAATCCCCAGCAATAAATACCAGCGGTATTTATAAAAATACTTATTAATATGCTTTAATGAATTCAATTCTTATCGATTACTATTTACTTATCAACTGTTTTTGCCCCTTCGGAAAATAAGTATAATTTTGCGGGCAAATTAAGCCTGGAGCATTTTTTAATTGTACAAAAGTACTCAAAAAAAACAGGACAGAATCAATTTCACTAACTAAACGCAGAATGACTGAAGTTAAAAAAATTGAAGATACCTTACTGATTCAAAATCCGGTAATTGCACAGATGGTTTTGAACAACCATGAACAAGTTGTTTTTTGCAATGACAATGATACAGGACTAAAAGCAATTATTGCGATCCATAATACCGTACTCGGACCAAGTATGGGAGGTACCCGTATGTGGCCATATAAAAATGAGCTGGAAGCATTAACAGATGTATTGCGGCTTTCCCGTGGTATGACGTACAAATCATCTGTTGCAGGATTAAACCTGGGAGGAGGAAAAGCAGTTATCATTGGAGATGCGAAAACACAAAAGAACGAGGCGATGATGCGCAGGTTTGGAAAATTTGTAAATAGCCTTTCTGGAAAATACATCACTGCAGAAGATGTTGGCATTAGTACCAAAGATATGGAGTACATTAAGATGGAAACAGATTTTGTAAGCGGATTGCCTGAGAATATGGGAGGAAGCGGAGATCCATCACCAGTTACAGCCTATGGTGTATACATTTCAATGAAAGCTGCCGCAAAAGAAAAATGGGGCAGCGATAGTTTAAGCGGGAAAAAAATTGTTGTTCAAGGGATTGGACACGTAGGTGAAAACCTTGTAAAATACCTTGCAAAAGAGAACGCATCCATTTTTATTTATGATATCAATCAGGAGCGCTTAAAAAGTATAGCAAACGAAACCAAATCTACTGTTATTACAAATGCAGAAACACTCTATGATTTAGAGATGGATATCTACGCACCTTGTGCACTTGGCGCCACTGTTAATACAGATACACTGAACCGTTTAAAATGTTCAATTATTTGTGGAGCTGCAAATAATCAATTGGAAGATGAAAATATACATGGCAAATTGGTCATGGAAAAGGGTATTTTGTATGCACCCGATTTTGTTGTAAATGCCGGCGGAATCATTAACGTTTATTATGAGTTGGAAGGATACAACCGTGAACGTTCCATGGCACATGCCGAAAAGATTTATGAAACAACCAGTTCTATTTTTAAAATGTCGAAGGAACTGAAAATACCAACCTATATGGCTGCAAATCGACTTGCTGAAAAGCGTATTGCAGATATTGCAAAAGTAAAAGTTAGTTTCTAATCCATTATTTATTCGTTGAAAATAATTCATGCTAAACAGAAGATATTTAAGAATTAAGGCAATGCAGGCGTTGTATGGTTTTTTTCAATCAGATACAAGGGATCTGGCCAAAACCGAACGCGACTTATTTAATGGGATAGATAAAATATACGATCTGTACATTTATCAATTAGCATTGTTAGCAGAGTTGCATCATATTGCAAACGTGTTGATGGAAGAAGCCAAAACAAAACGATTACCAACACAAAATGATCTGGATCCAAATCTGAAGTTTTTAGAAAATAAATTTTTAAAACAACTGACAGAAAATATTCATTTGAAAAGAGAAATGAATAATCGACGTATCAGTTGGAGCAATGAATTTGAGCTTTGCCGTAAAATTTATAACAACATCAGAGCAAGTGAAGAATACAAGGAATACATGAATTCCTCGGATGACTCCTACCTGACACACCGCAATTTTATTATTGAAATGTTCAAAGAACATGTTGCAGACTTTGAGTTGGTAAATCACTTGTATGAAGAAAAAAATTTGCATTGGGGGGATGATATTTATTTAATAAACCCGATGGTTGTAAAAACCATAGAAACATTTAAAGAAGATGCAACCCCGGATACTCCGTTAATGCCTTTATACAAAGACAGAGAAGATGATGAACAATTTATTAAAGACTTGTTTCGTCAAACTGCGATTAGAAATGAAGAAACGGAAAAACTGATTGGTGATAAAACAAAAAACTGGGAAGTGGACCGCATTGCGATGATGGATGTGTTGTTAATGAAAATGGCAATAACAGAAATTCTTCATTTCTCTGATATTCCGGTAAAAGTAAGTTTGAATGAGTTTATTGAAATATCCAAAATGTACAGCACGCCCAAAAGTAAAATATTTATTAATGGGATATTAGATAAGCTGGTGGCAGATTTTAGAAGGGAAAACAAATTGAATAAAACCGGAAGAGGGTTGATGGAATAAAATGAATGAGGATAATTAACCATAATAAAATTAACAAAATGAAAATTAAGCTAATTTCAGGTATTCTTCTAAGCAGCGTATTGTTTTTTACAGCTTGTAAACAAGAAGAAAAAAATACCGGGGTTTCAACAGATATTATTAATGTTCCTGGAACCGCATCGGGATCAACTCCGGCAGAGGCTGGTGCTGCACCGGTTATTACATTTAACGAAGAAAAACATGACTTTGGAACAATAAACGAAGGTGAAAAGGTGTCTTTTTCATTTGTGTTTAAAAATACCGGAGGTTCGGATCTTGTTATTTCATCGGCACAAGGTAGCTGTGGCTGCACTGTTCCTTCTTATCCAAAAGAACCAATTAAACCAGGTGCCGAAGGCAAAATAGATGTGTCTTTTGACAGCAACGGTAAAGCAGGGTTGACAGAAAAAACCGTAACCCTTGTTACAAATTGTAATCCGAGCACAAAAATTTTAACCATTTCTTCAACAGTTACACCTAAGAATAAGTAAGTAAATAAATAAATAGTATTCATTTAAAATAAATTAAACTAATGACAGGTATCTTATTACAAGCAGCAGGAGGCAGCAGTTGGTCGTCGATTATTCCAATGGTATTAATCATTGTGGTATTCTACTTTTTTATGATTCTTCCACAAACCAAAAAGGCCAAGGCTCAAAAAAAATTCAGAGAAAATATTAAAGTAGGTGATAAGATTGTAACCATTGGTGGTATACATGGTAAAATTGCTGAAATTGCAGATACGACAATCATGATCACCGTAGAGAACGGTGTGAAATTGAAAGTTGAAAAAAATGCAATTTCTGTAGACAGTTCAACCTTGCTTGGTGCAACGGACGGAAAATAACGATTGATATTTTTAATACGGAAAGGATTGCTTTGCAAAAGGCAATCCTTTTTTATTTCGCTTGACAATGAACGTTACACGCTATGTACCTATGTGTTTAAATTGAAAACACATAGGCACATAGATCCATAGGGTAGCTCGAAACTCAAAATATATTTCTATTTTTGTGTGAATGACAGCTAAAACAGAAAACGTACGATCCAAAAAACCCAACAAAGGTAGGGTGATTACTTTTTTAGTTTGTCTATTTGTATCGGCCTTTTTTTGGTCATTGATGACCCTGTCAAAGGAATATAGTGTTACAGAGCATTTTCCGGTTCGTTACATCAATATACCTGTGGATAAAGTTATTTCCAATAGTTTACCAGAAACAATTAGTATAGAGATCAAAGCAAAAGGGTTTGGGCTAATGGCCTATAAATTCAGAAAACAATATGAAACAATTGCACTTGACATAAAAGATGCGAAGCAATTTGACAGTGAAAATGTGTACTATTTGATAACCAATGACCGGATGCATAAAATCAATTCCCAGTTTAATAGAGAGGCTCATGTCTTAAAGGTTAGTCCTGATACAATTTTTATCAACTTTAATAAGAAAGTGAATAAGATGGTTCCTGTAAAATCAAATTTGACACTGCATTTTAATAAACTGTATAACCTAACGGATTGTGTAACCATACAACCAAAATTTATTACAGTTTCTGCAGAAGCCGCTGTTGTAAATAAAATTGATTTTGTGGAAACGCAAGCCCTGGTTTTAAACAATATAAGTGCTTCTACAACAGTGAAGCTGGATCTTATTAAGAAAGAAGGATATAAACACGTTGAGTTTTCTCAACCTACGGTTAAAGCAGTTATAAATGTAACGAAGTTTACAGAAGCAAGTCTCGAACTTCCTATTGAAGTGGATAATTTACCGACTGGTTATTCATTTAAAACATTCCCTGATAAAGTGATGGTTAAGTTTAACGTGGCGTTTGAAAATTACGAAAAAATTAATGCATCCAGTTTTAGAGCGGTGGTGGACTATAAAAAAATGGATAAGCAAACGAATAAATTGAAGGTACAGGTTATGAAGGTACCCGAGGGGGTTAGAAATGTGAAACTCGTAACGGATCGGGTTGAATATATCATCACTAAATAATCCTTAAAAAGATGTTAAAAGTAGGCATTACAGGTGGAATAGGGAGTGGGAAGACAACGGTGTGCAAAGTGTTTGAATTGCTTGGTGTTCCGGTGTATTATGCAGATGATGCATCCAGGGAGCTATTAGAAACGGATACGGATATAAAAAATGAAATCGTAGCTGTTTTTGGGAAGGAAGTTATTGATGAAAATGATCGTATCATAAGAAAAAAAGTTGCTTCACTTGTTTTTGGAAACGAGCAGCAATTAAAAAAATTAAATGCGATTATCCATCCTGCTGTTGCATTGCATTTTGAAAATTGGTTAACTAAACATGCAACAGCACCCTATATTCTTAAAGAGGCAGCCATACTATTTGAAAGTGGCGCTTACCTGCAAATGGATAAAGTAATTGCTGTATCTGCTCCGGAAGAATTGAGAATTGCGCGTGTTGTTAAAAGAGATAAGGTATTAGCGGAAGAGGTAAAACGTCGCATGCAAAATCAGTTGCCTGAAGAAGAAAGAATAAAACGTTCTCATTACGTGATAACAAATGATGAGGAACAGTTAGTAATTCCACAAGTGATTAAATTGCACAAAGAGATATTGGATTCGCAGCACCTTTAACTGTTCTCAAACGAACGCTGTTATTTCATATCTCTGCAGTATTGATCAATCAGAGAACCCGCTTTTGCATCGTTTAAATTATCTGCTTTTTCCAGATCCTTGCAGGCACCTTTTTTATCTCCACTTACATACCTTACCAGGGCCCTGTTGATATAAACAGCAGAATAATCAAACTTTAATTTTGCTGCCATATCCAAATCCTCAAGGGCACTTCTGTATTTTTTTTGAGCACCTCTTGCAGTACCTCTGTTCATATAAGCGATTACATTTTTGGGATCAATTTTTATAGCGTTATCAAAATCAGTAACAGCTCCTTCATAATCTTTTAAATTAATACGGTTACACCCCCTGAAAATTAAACCTTCTAGATTTTCAGCATCACTGTCTAGATATCTGCTTAAATCTTTTTCAGCCCCCTTAAAATCTCCGCCATTGTATTTTGTTTTGCCTCGCCATAAGTAACCCAGATCATCATCAGGAGCCAGTTGAACATATTTATCAAAATCCACCAATGCAAGAACATAATCTTTATCCTTATCGTGGTGTATAATACCACGTCTGAGATAGGCATCTTTAAAATTAGGGTTAACTTCAATTGCAGCAGCATAATCCGCCATTGCTCCCTGAATGTCTTTTCCTTTTTCTTTTAATGCCCCTCTTGCATAATGAGCGGCTGCATCATCATAATTTTTTTCCAGTGCTTTATTATAATCAGAAACTGCTGCATCAAATTTTCCCAATCCTTCCTGTGCAATTCCTCGTTCACGAAATGCTTCGGAGCGCGTAGGGTCTGCTTCAAGTGCTTTATCAAAGCTAAGAACTGCGGCTTTATAATCTTTTGTTTTTGTTTGTGCTCTTCCCAGCCCATACCATGCTGAGAATAGATTAGGATTAGCTTTAATAACAAGCTTGTATTGTTTTATTGCATCAGCATAAAACCGATTGGCGCCTTTCGTATCATTTCTTTTTGTATGAGCTTCTGCCGAATCACATTTTGCATTTGCTGAATTAATTGCTTTTACATTGGCATCTGTTGTATCAACTGCCTGAGCCTTTATATAGCTTGTTTTGCAAAGCAAAAAGATGCATATAAAAATTGCACAGATTCTTTTCATAGTTTGTTGTTATTTGAATAGCCTGTAAATAAGCTTATACAGGCATGGACTACACAATTATAATTCTTTTTAGGAAATAATGTCTACAATAAAAAACATTTTTATTTGATCTGCTTTTCTATCGATCAATTAAATGCTTTGATTTTATTAGGTTTTAAGAGCATTGCTTTGCTTTTTTAGTTAAATGGATTGGTATTCGTCTTAACAAGGTAAGAATTATTAACCAAAAAAATAGAACAATGAAAAGAAGAATTTTATGGGTAGCGATTGTAGCAATAGGTGCAACCACTACTGTTACATCATGTAAAAAAGAATATACGTGTACATGTGACAGAACATATACGAAAAGCACCAGCTCAGGTACGGTACGTGATGGTGTTTATACTTATAAAGACAGTCGTGTAAAAGCAGAGAAACGCTGCAACGATAACGAAACGCAAGGTAGCGATATATTAGGAGAGTATACAATTGATTGTGAAATTCAATAGGCTACGCAGTAATCTAAATAAAAAAAGCCCACATGATGGTGTGGGCTTTTTTTATTCTAGCAGGCCTTTCGCTGAAGTGATGGCTTACGCAGTAAAAAAATATTACATGTGGATAACTTCGCCATAAGCAGCAGCTGCAGCTTCCATAATGGCTTCACTCATGGTTGGGTGAGGGTGAACTGTTTTAATCAATTCATGTCCGGTTGTTTCCAGTTTTCGGATGGCAACAATTTCTGCGATCATCTCCGTTACATTTGCACCTATCATATGTGCACCTAATAGCTCACCGTATTTCGCATCAAATATAAGTTTCACAAATCCGTCTTTTGCTCCTGCAGCACTTGCTTTACCGGAAGCAGAGAATGGGAACTTACCTATCTTTACTTCTATACCAGCCTCTTTCGCTTTTGCTTCTGTCATTCCAACCGATGCAATTTCTGGTTGGCAATATGTACATCCCGGAATGTTGTTATAATCCAATGGTTCCGGATGATGACCTGCAATTTTTTCAACACAAATAATTCCTTCTGCAGATGCAACGTGTGCAAGCGCTTGACCACCAACACAATCACCAATTGCATAATAACCAGGTATATTTGTTTGGTAGTAAGGATTGGTTAAAATTTTTCCTTTATCTGTTGCAATTCCTGTTTCTTCCAAACCAAGATTTTCAAGGTTGGCTTGAATACCTACAGCAGAAAGAACAATATCACAATCTACCTGTTGTTCTCCTTTTTTTGTTTTGATGGTTACTTTGCAACCATCACCTTTGGTATCTACTTTTTCCACACTTGCTTCTGTCATTACCTCAATACCGATCTTTTTAAAGGAACGTTCCAGCTGTTTTGATACTTCAGCATCTTCAACCGGTACAATGCTAGGTAAATATTCAACCAACGTCACTTTAGTACCCATTGTTGCATAGAAGTAAGCAAATTCACTACCGATGGCTCCTGAACCAACTACTACCATTGTTTTCGGAACCTTTGGTAAAACAAGTGCCTCTCTGTACCCGATTATTTTTTTACCATCTTGCGGTAAATTTGGCAATTGACGGGAGCGCGCTCCTGTAGCAATAATGATGTGCTTTGCATCGTATGTTGTGGTTTTACCATCAGCTGTTACATCCACTTTTTTCCCGGCTTTTACTTTCCCGGTTCCGGTAATCACATCAATTTTATTCTTTTTCATTAGAAACTGAACACCTTTGCTCATTCCATCCGCCACATCTCTGCTACGTTTAACAACTGCACCAAAATCTGCATCTCCTCCTTTAACAGAAATACCATAATCAGAAGCGTGTTTTAAGTATTCAAATACCTGGGCACTTTTTAATAAAGCTTTGGTTGGAATACACCCCCAGTTTAAACAGATACCACCTAAATTTTCACGCTCTACAACGGCTGTTTTTAGCCCTAATTGTGAGGCTCTAATAGCGGCAACATACCCTCCCGGGCCACTTCCTATAACTATTAAATCGTAACTCATATCTTTAAAATTTAATGAAAAATTAAAATTGCGTAAAAAAAAATGCTTTGCGAAAGTAACAAAATAATTTCGTTTGATAGCTGTAATAAGAAAGGAATTTAATAACTATCCATTTTGTCGGAATCCTTTGTAAATTCGTGAAAAATAAACCGGATTTTGTCTATGAAATATATTATTTCCTACCAACAACCTCATCAACATTACCTCGATATAGAGTTTATTGCATCCAATATCCAGTCGGAGCATACAACCATCCAACTTCCGGCCTGGAGACCCGGTCGGTATGAATTGGGTAATTTTGCAAAAAATATTCAAAAATGGGAAGCGCTTGATGCATCTGGTAATCCTTTAACTTTTGAGAAAACAGCAAAAGATACCTGGAAAGTATTCACAAAAAATGTAAAGCAACTTCATATTCGCTATAATTATTTTTCGAATGAGCTAAATGCCGGGTCCACCTTTTTGGATGCTACACAACTTTATGTTAATCCTGTTAATTGTTGTGTATTTATTCCGGATCGGATCCATGAAAATTGTGAAGTAGAATTGTTGTTACCGTCAAGCTATAAAATAGCGTGTGGTTTACCATCAAAAATTGCAGGTAATAAAACCCTGTTGGTTGCGGATGATTTTCATCACTTGGCCGATAGCCCTTTTATTGCAAGCGACAGTTTGCAACACTATAAATTTACATGTGGAACTGTCGAATTTAATTTTTGGTTTCAGGGAGAGTGCCGCATCAATTGGGAAAAGCTGAACAACGACTTTTATAAGTTTTGTGAATTTCAATTGAAGATGATGAAGAAGGCTCCTTTTTCAACTTACCATTTCATTTTTCAGATTCTTCCTTACCGTATGTATCACGGGGTTGAGCATGTAAATTCAACAGTTATTGCATTGGGACCTGGATATAATTTGATGAAAGATAAATTGTATGAAGATTTATTGGGAGTTAGCTGTCATGAGTTGTTTCATGCCTGGAACATTAAAACCATTCGTCCTCTTGAAATGCTGCCATATGATTACACGAAAGAAAACTATTCTAAACTCGGATATGTATGTGAAGGTGTTACCACGTATTATGGCGATCAGATTTTGAGCAGAGCCGGTGTATTTAGCGAGTTACAATACCTTCAATCGTTTAACGAACGGATTCAAAAGCATCTGGATAATTTTGGAAGGTTTCATTTATCGGTAGCCGATTCTTCTTTTGATACCTGGTTGGATGGATATGTTCCAGGAGTACCCAATCGCAAAACATCCATTTATGATGAAGGATGTTTACTGGCATTTGCTACCGATTTGTTCATCCGGAAAAACTCCAAAAATCAATTTTCACTGGATGATGTGATGGTGTACTTGTACGAAGAGTTTGCCTTAAAACAAAAAGGGTATTCCGCGGCAGACTACAAAGGTGTTGTGGAGCATTTTGCAAACACATCACTCGATCGGATAGTGAATTTTATTAATAAAGCACTTGATTATACACCCTTGTTGGAAGAAGCAATGGATTACATAGGCTGTGAGTTTGTAAAATCGGCCTCTCCTCATTTTCATGAACATGCAATTGGAATTAAAGTTTCTGAAGCAAGTGGGAACTGTAAAGTAACAGCGGTTTATCCTTCTTCTGTCGCGGATGTAGCAGGTATCTCCGTGCAGGATGAGATCATTGCCGTGAATACAATTGCTGTGCGCTCCGACCATTCAGCAAGTAGTTTTACGGAATGGTGCAATTATTTTTCAGATCAACCTTTATTGCTTACGATTGCTTCCAATTCCCGTATCCGACAGGTGAAAATCATTCCTGCACCATTCCAATTTTATAAAATGGGAAAAATCCAAAAACTGAATACCGCCACAGTAATGCAAAAAGCAAATTATAAATTGTGGTGTGGTTATGAATTCTGATAGAAAGCGTTTTTATTGTTGTTAATAAATGAAGATGTATATATTTTGCATCTCATTGTTTTTTTTGTTTTTTCGTTACTTAAATTTAAAACAATCATCATGGAACAATCTCAAATTTCATTTTCAACTGAAGAAACAGTTTTGCCGAAACAGTTGAAAGTACTATGTATATTAAGTTTGATAATGGGAGGGATTATGGTTATTATGATGTTTTTTGGTATCAAACAACATTATTTCCCTTCAGAAACAGATAAAATCAATATGGCAGAAAGCATAAAGAAAATAATGGAGGTAAATCCGAATATGGATGAAGTTACTGCAATAATGGAAAAATCTGGTCCAAATGCTATTTTTGGATTCATTGCAGAGGCGCTATCAATTATTGGAGTGGTGTTAATGCTGAAGCTGAAAAAAAATGGATTCTATATTTATGTAGCGGCAGAGCTTTTGCCAATCATTGCAACAGTTGTAATTGTAGGAGTTGTTGGCTTAATGGGCCCTTTTGCAATGTTAGGAGAAAAATTCCACGGATTAGGAATTGGATATGGGGTTGCAGCGCTCGTTATCGATTTGTTATTCATCTTTTTGTATTCAAAACATCTGAAGTCGATGTCGTAAATAGGTTTGAAATATGTACACCAGCAGAAAACCCCAAAGATTTTTAAAATCTTTGGGGTTTAGTATCTGATACTAACAGATGAACATTATTTATATCTTCACTGCCGTCACACTTATTTCAACATTTACATCCAACGGAAGTTTGGCAACCTGCACGGTTTCACGTGCCGGATAATTCCCTGTAAAATAGGAGCCATAGACTTCATTTACTGCGGCAAAATCATTCATATCTTTTAAAAAGATAGTTGTTTTACAGATATGTGTAAAGTCCATTCCTGCATCTGTTAAAATAGCTTTAACATTTTCCATCACTTGCTTACTTTCTTTTTTAATATCTCCAATGATCAATTCACCGGTTGCTGCATTTTTAGCAATTTGTCCGCTAACAAAAAGCATGTTATTAGCAAGTACGGCATGGCTGTATGGCCCAATTGGTTCAGGAGCATTTTTGCTTGTAATTATTTTTTTCATGTGTTGAGGATTAAATAAATTGTTGACGAAGATAATGATAATACACTGCCTGGTTAATACCCAACAGCTTGATTTTCCTGGTTCTGTTTTTTTAGTTGCAAATCTCTGAGCATACTTGATTTTACATTGATCGTTAGCAAAAAGGTTTGACGATACCCGAATGGTACCCACATAAATTGCATTTCCCAGCAGTGAAGATCACGATGTATTGTTATCGAGGTATTGGTAACTTTGAGTGTTTCAAAATCAAAGCCTGAACTAAAATTTACCCTCCATCTTGGAGTTAAACCCAGATCACCTGAAAATCCTAATGTTTGATTGATAATATTCACAGAATTTCTGGGATAATAATAGAAGTTGTAATTCATAAACAGGTTCCAGGGAACGTTGAAATCAACGTAGGTTGTACCATGATTAATGAGATATTGTAATTGTTCTTCTATAGATGCCTGATCATTGAATACGGATGGGGGCGGTGTTCCGGAAGCAGGAGCTGGTGTTGTTTCTTCTTTCTTTTTTTCCTTCGCTCGTAAGCTGGTGGAAATAGACGTGTTAAAACTGGATAGGCTCGCTAAATGGCCGTATTGTAGCTGTAAATAAGGAACTTTTACTCGTCCTTCGTAGTGATATAAATCATAAACGGCACCGGCATTCACATCTACTTTATCAAATAACCTGGTTCGTGCACTTAAGATAAGATCCGACCATTTATATTGCCCCAACGCTTCATTCGCAGCAGCATTGTAATTAAGGCTGGCACCTATGGATTCCAACAGTTTAATTTTTTTAAATACCTCGCCGGAATCCGAATCTTTTTTGATTTTAGCTTCCAAAGTACTATTCAGGTTAAAGTTTATCGATTGGCTTTTACCCATAGTTGGCCCACCATTGTTACCAAAATACGGGTATCGAAATTCTTTTTTAGCAGAATCATTGTAATAGCGTCCATAATATCCAAATTGTTTTTCACTGTAATCAGGTTTATAGACAAAGGAAACAGAAGGGGTGACCACCTGATGAATTTGTTTTAAATGTTTGGTCTTAAAAAAATAATCGCCATATACCATTGTACTAAGTGCCGTGCTTGCTTGCGCATCTGCATAAAAATTAATTCGCTCCAGGGTGTCAATATAAACTTTGTTTGAATCTTTATCATAGCGTTGATGAAAAGATTTAAAATGCAGGTAACCGTTTGTATTAATGGATGGTGTTACCTGAATGTATTTCAAAATGGTAAATGTTGTCAT
>DAORKB010000001.1:0-44302 GCA_035439365.1 Bacteroidia bacterium | reverse complement strand
CGGTGCTCCCATCTGATTTGGCCATCGTTTCGTTTGGGTTGATTCTCAAGCTCAGGATTAGATGTGGGTAAGTACGTATTTACATAGGTAAGAGAGATGGTTCCACCATATTTATAGCGTTTGCTGTAATTCGTTGTTTCGTAAAGTGAGTACCCACCATTCGAATACACATCGGCTGTTATTAAGGCATCAAATAATTCGCTACCACCATAATAAAATCCACCTCTGCTTAAAAAATAACCGAGCCGGTTTGATCGCCCGTAACCCGGAATGATAATACCAGATTTTCTGCCCTTCTTGTTAGGGAAATAACCAAATGGCAACATTAAAGGCGTTGGAACATCGGCAATAAAGAGTTCCGTAGGACCACAAACAACTTTATCATTGGGGATCACTTTAATTTTTTTTGCAGAAAAATAATAATGAGGATCATTCTCCAAATCGCAGGTTGTGTATTTACCTTCTGCTACATAATACACACTGCTGGTATCTTTTTTTATATCGGTGCCATGTATATAACCTTCTCCTTGTTGTGTAATAACATCTTTGATTTTACCCTTTTTTGTTTCAAAATTATAAGTGATTTGTCCGGCGGTAAATTTTTCAGGTCCTTGTTCGAATACGGGGCGTTGAACAATTTGACCTGTAGAATCAGGGATTCCTTTCGCAACAACCAGTTTTTTTTCGAAATCTATTTCAATGTATCCGGCTTTTAAGGTCATGTCCTGGTAATACACTTCAGCATGGTGATACAAATAGGCTTTTTTATTCTTTAAATCAGCTACCGTAGAGTCTTCTGCCTTATAGTTTACCTTATCATCCAGGAACCCGCCACCAACAACGACCTTTTTAGCGGTATCCATCACGATCGTAGTATCAGTTATAGCGGAAACACCGGGTTTGGTTGTATCAGGAGGTATTACTTGCGGTTTATCACGGGACGGGCCAATTGTTCCTTTACTGCCATCAACCGTTCTCTTAACAGGTTTTGCTCCGGTTTGGGCAACACAGAGATTTGCTGCAGTTATTAACAAACAAACGAGGATAAAAAAAGATTTATGGGAAATGATACGCAATTTTTACGAGTAATTTTGTGTTTTATACCGTTTCAGGGGCCAAAACTAAGGAAAAAAAAACAGTTATTTATGTAATTAGCTTTTTTTACAATTTTATAGAACAGGTAAAACAGAAAAATAGTTAAGGTTGAAAAAAATTACGCACATATCACTGATTTTACTCGTTAGTTTTTTAGCGAGTTCCTTCTTACCAAAAACGAAACCAGCTTTTGCTGTCCGTACAGTGGTGATCGATCCGGGACATGGCGGCAAAGATCCGGGATGTCATGGAACAAAATACAAAGAGAAAGATATAGCCTTAGCCGTATCACTTAAATTAGGGCATTACATCGAAGAGCATATAAAAGATGTAAAAGTGGTGTATACCCGTAAAACCGATGTGTTTGTTGAGTTGCAAGAACGCGCCGAAATTGCAAATCGTGCAAAAGCAGATTTGTTTATTTGTATACATTGCAATTCGGCATGTGTACGTGATAAAAAACTAAAACGTGATATATGCAATGAAGAGGCGCATGGAGCGGAAACATATGTAATGGGAATTAAAAATGAAAAAGGAAAGTTGGATGTTGTGAAAACAGAAAACTCAGCCATGTTGCTAGAGGATAATTATGTAAAAAAATACAATGGTTTTGATCCGAATTCGGACGAGTCGTATATTATCATGAGCATGTTTACAGATGTATACCTGACGCAAAGTTTGAGCTTTGCATCGAAGATTCAAAAACAATACGGTACCAGAACGGGAAGGGTTGATAAAGGCGTAAAACGTGGTAGTTTGTGGGTTTTGTGGAGAACTTACATGCCAAGTGTACTAACTGAAATGGGGTTTCTGACAAATCCGGAGGAGGAAGCTTTTTTAGGGTCGACAAAGGGACAAGATTATATTGCTTCCGGAATTTTCAGGGCATTCAGAGAATACAAGGATGAAATTGAAGGTGTTGTAAAAAAATACAATGATGATTTGGAAAGTCAGGTCCCTTATAAAATGAGTAAAGAAGATTCTATTCAGCGGGATGAATTGAAGAAAGAAAAAACAACAACATCTAAAACAGAAACACCTGTTGCGATAAAACCAAAGGAAATAAAGGTTCCAAAGGTTGATTCGGCTGAAACAAAAAAGAAAGAAAATGAAGAAGAAGATAAACCTGCAATTAAAAATTCTTCTCAAACAACACAAACGGATGTTGCTTTAAACAAAAAAGCAGATTCAAAAAACGAATCGAAACCTAAGGAAACAAAGAACACACCTTCGGATAAAGCGGCTTATGATAAAATGAAAGCCAAAGCATTGGAAGAGGCAAGCAAGATACCAGTAAAACCCAATAAGGAAGAGGTTTCTACGGAAACAAAGTCGGATAAAGGAGATAAAAAAGAAGCAGTAGAAACAGATAAAAAGATAAAAGAAAAAGAAACGGAACCTGTAAAAAAAGAAGTAAAACCTGTTGATACAGAGTTAACTGCACCGTTGGTATATAAAGTTCAGATTCTATCATCTGATAAAAAAGTTCCATTTAATTCGCCTAAATTAAAAGGTGCAGAAAAGCTTGGAGAGTACGTAGATAAAGGAGTTTACAAGTACACAAGCGGGGAGTTTGCGACTCCTGAGGAAGCTTCAAAATTGCAATCGGAATTAAAGAAAATCGGCTTCAAAGATGCCTTTGTTATCACAACCCGGAACGGAAAAAGAATTACGCAGAATAAGTAGAATTTCCTTAAATTTGCGGAGAACGAATAAACCAATCACGTGAAACTATCAAAAGAAGTTAAAGTAGGTATCGTTACCACAATTGCCATAGGGTGTTTTCTTTTTGGTTTTAATTTCCTAAAAGGCAAAAACTGGTTTTCCAGCCGACAAAGATATTATGCTGTTTATAAAGATATCAGCGGCCTTGTGGAAGCCAATCCTTTCTTATTAAATGGATACAAAATAGGAATGGTTTCAGAAATAAAATTGTTCCCCGATACAACAGGACGTATTCTTGTTACTTTAAGTGTAACAGAAGATATCAAAATACCTAAAAATTCTATAGCAAAAGTAGCGAGTTCCAGCATTCTTGGAGATATGTGTATTCAGTTATTTTTAGGAAAATCAACGGAATATGCACAACCGGGTGACACATTAATATCGGCACAGGAAGATAATTTAAAACAAGCTGTTAATAAAACCATTGCTCCTTTACAGGAAAAAGCAACCAGTTTAATTTCCTCGATCGATTCGGTAATGGTGGTTGTGCAAGAGGTATTGAACGAAGAAACAAGGAAAAACTTAACCAAAAGTTTTGAAAGTATAAAACACGCTTTGTCTTCACTTGAAACAACTTCTTATCGCTTGGATACAATGGTTATTGCAGAGCGTACAAAAATTTCAAGTATTCTTACAAAAGTAAATGTGCTTGCAACAACATTGTCGGCAAACAGTGCCAATTTAACCAACATCATTAGCAATTTTTCAAGTATAAGCGATTCATTGGCGAAATCGAATCTTACATCCGCTATCAATAATGCTGATGTTGCATTATCTCAAGCATCTTCCATCATGACCAAGATCAATAAAGGCGAAGGAACAATGGGAATGCTGATTAACAATGATAGTTTATATCGTAATTTAGATCGTTCTGCTGCTGATCTGGATAAATTACTGGAAGATCTCCGGTTGAATCCTGGTCGTTATGTGCACATCTCTGTTTTTGGTAAGAAAGAGAAGGATAAAAAGAAATAAACCAAACCTCTATGATCTCATCCATCTTATTTATTCTTTTATTAATTGGTGGTGTTGTTTTGTTTACCTTAAATGTTCGTAAGGTAATCCGCAACATCCGTTTAGGAAAAGAAATCGACAGAACAGACCAGCCGGGTAAACGGTGGAATGTGATGGCCCGCGTTGCGCTTGGGCAGTCAAAAATGGTGACACGCCCTGTTCCCGCAATACTCCATATTTTTGTATACATCGGTTTTGTTATCATCAACATTGAAGTGGTAGAAATGTTTGTGGATGGTATTTTTGGAACCCATCGCTTTTTATCATTTACAGGTGGTTTTTATAATTTTCTAATCGGTTCCTTCGAAATATTAGCATTTCTTGTCACATTTGGTTGCGTTGTTTTTTTAATTCGTAGAAATGTTGTTCATGTAAAACGGCTGATCAGCAAGGAGTTGAATGGTTGGCCAAAAACAGATGCCAATCTGATCCTGATAACAGAAATTCTATTGATGAGTGCATTCTTTATAATGAATGCCTGCGATTCTGTTTTGTTGGAAATGGGGAGCCATCATTATAATGTTACTTTTTCTCAGCCTATATCACAGTTATTGAAACCCATATTTACAGGTATGTCGGAAAATAGCCTGATTGCGATAGAGCGTTTCTGCTGGTGGTTTCACGTGATTGGAATAATTGGCTTTCTTAATTATTTACCTTATTCAAAACACTTTCATATTTTACTTGCTTTCCCGAATGTATATTATTCAAATCTAAAACCGAAAGGAGCATTTACCAATTTGCAATCTGTAACAAATGAAGTGAAGGCGATGATGGATCCTTCTTTTGTTCCGCCAGCAGCCGACCCGAATGTTCCCTTGCGTTTTGGTGCAAAGGATGTAACTGATTTGACCTGGAAACAATTGTTGGATGCATATACCTGTACGGAATGCGGAAGGTGTACTTCTTCTTGTCCGGCAAACATTACCGGTAAATTGCTTTCCCCCCGCAAAATAATGATGGATACGAGGGATCGCTTGACTGAGGTTGGAAAAAATATAGATCAGAACAAAGGCGAATTTAAAGATGATGGAAAGGCATTGCTGGGGAATTACATTACACCGGAAGAGTTATGGGCCTGTACATCCTGTAATGCATGTGTTCAGGAATGTCCAGTGAATATAGATCCCTTAAGCATCATCATGGATATGCGACGTTACATCGTAATGGAGCAAAGTGCAGCTCCAACAGAACTGAATGGTATGTTTACCAATACGGAAAACAATGGAGCACCTTGGCAGTTTAGCCCTTCGGATCGCTTAAACTGGACAAAAGAATAGTGAAAAATAAACCGTCCTTCGCATAAGCTACGGCCGGCGAAGCGCTCTAATATAAAAACAAAAGGATAATACATGAGCACTGAACCTTTTAAAGTACCAACAATGGCAGAAATGCTGGCTAATGGCGAAGCTCCTGAAATTTTATTTTGGGTTGGATGTTCTGGAAGTTTTGATGACAGGGCAAAAAAAATTACCAAGGCGATTGTGCGCATACTCAATCATGCAAATGTAAAATTTGCTGTTTTAGGAACAGAGGAAAGCTGTACAGGTGATCCTGCAAAACGTGCCGGAAATGAATTTTTGTTTCAAATGCAGGCAATGACCAATATTGCTGTGTTAAATGGATATGAAGTAAAGAAAATCGTAACGGGTTGCCCACATTGTTTTAACACATTAAAAAATGAATATCCAGCGTTGGGTGGAAATTATGAAGTAGTACATCATACACAACTGTTACAAAGTTTATTGGACAGTGGAAGAATAAAAATTGAGGGAGGAAATTTTAAAGGAAAGAAAATAACCTTCCATGATCCTTGCTATTTGGGTAGAGCAAATGATGTATACGAAGCACCGCGTGAAGTAATGGTGAAGCTGGATGCTGCATTAATTGAAATGAAGAGAAGCAGATCAAAAGGATTGTGTTGTGGGGCAGGTGGAGCACAAATGTTTAAAGAGGCTGAAAAAGGAAATAAAGAAGTAAATATAGAGCGGGCAGAAGAAGCACTTGCACTTAATCCGGATATTATTGCTGTTGGGTGTCCGTTTTGCAATACCATGATGACCGATGGTGTAAAACACTTTAACAAGGAGCAGAGTGTAAAAGTGCTGGACGTGGCGGAGTTGATTGCGCAAGCGAACGATTTGTAAAATCGCGAAAGCTAACCCGCTGTTCTCGACCCGATAGCTATCGGGAACTCTCGAACTGACATCCGCACACACCTTATCTTCCTAATTAATACTTATCATAATGAATACAATTAAACAAATGCCTGGAGATGCCCGTACTTGGGTATACCAAAGCAATACGATATTAACAGAAACACAAGTAAACACAATTATCCAAAAAGGAAGAGCTTTTATTGAGGGCTGGGCCGCTCATGGCGCTCCATTAAATGCAAGCTTTGATATTTTGTATAATCGGTTCATCATAATTGCTGTTGATGAGAAGCAGGCTATGGCCAGTGGTTGCAGCATCGATAAATCAGTGGCATTTATTAAATCAGTGGAGCAGGAGTTTGGTTTACACTTATTGGATCGTATGCAGGTAGCTTATCGCAAAGCAGATGCAATTGAAGTATGCAGTTTAAGTGAATTCGAGAAATTAGCAAACAATGGTGCAGTGAATGCTGCAACCATTGTTTTTAATAATATGATAACCACAAAAGCCGGGTTTGATTCGGATTGGGAGGTACCTTTAAAGGGAAGCTGGCAAAGCAGAGTGCTTCGTTAATGTCCTTCTTCTTGTTTTTTCCAGCCTTCTGTTAGTGCATAGTCCCTAAATACTTTTTCCATAGCATCTAATTCTTTGGGCCCCTGGCTTCTGTTACGTACTTTTTTGGCTTTACCATCCACAGTTAAAGTTGTTTCACGTATAGGGAAATCAGGGATATTGCCCAAATACTCATTGTCCAATTTGTTAAAATTGGCATTTTCAACAGCACTCATGAATTGTGCAAACTCCTCATTGGTAATTGCTTTTGTATAGGTTCCGATTTTTTCAGTATTGGCCTCACCTTTATACGTCGCAGTCATTGTTTTACCATCAAGCGTTAGTACATAAATGGGGCAGTTTCCATAGCAAGGTGTTTCGGCAAATAAAATAGTTGTTGTGCTATAATTATTAGTGGTAGTTGTACTGCTAAGTTTTTGTTCACTATTGCATGGAGCTAATAATAAAAGAAAAATGGAAGAAATGAAAAGTTTCATACGCTTTTGTTTTTTACGGGTTTAAAATTTAGCAATCGAATGCGTATTAGAGAGCGGTCGTAAAACTAACAAAAATTCAACCATATCTCAATTCTGAATCTCTTGAAACGGAGTAGGTTTTAAACTACAATAAGTAACCAAATCCTCAATTTTACAAATTATTAATTATTTATAACGGTTAAATGTTGAAAAAATGTCGACGGAAAAAAAATCCCCATATTAGGTTTTAAATTCTATCAAAGTTGTAGATAATAGTGTAAATGTAACACCAGCTCCAACAGGAGAACAAACATTAACAACGTGTGAGAATAAACCATTGATTATTAATGGACATGTTTATTCAACAACAGGAACCTATATTGATACAGTAAAAACTCCAGGTGGTTGTGATAGCATTTTGACAACGAAATTGACTGTTAATCCATCTCCAATTGCAACATTAACGATTAATCCTGCAAATGATACAATTTGTTTGGGTGCTGATGTAATATTAAGTGGTGGTTCACCGGCAGGTGGTACCTACACAGGTGCAGGGGTTGTTAGTGGAATATTTAAATCATCAGTAGCAGGTAAAGGCTTACATGAAATTACCTATACCGTTACGGATCTTAAAGGTTGTGAAGGATATGCAAAAGCTAAGATTTTTGTAGAAATTTGTACAGATGTTAAAGAAGAAGCAACTAACAATTCGTATGTTGTTTATCCTAATCCTTACACTGAAAACTTTACAATTGAATTAACATTGGCGAAGCGTGAAGTTGTTTCTATCAGAATGACAAACATTTTGGGTGAAACAGTTAAACAATTCGAAAAATCACTTGAAAGCGGAGTTCATAAAAATGAAATAAATGCTTCTGAATTACCAACAGGTATTTACTTCATTACAATTCAAACTGCTAACGACAAAACCGTTCAACGTTTGATTAAGAACTAATAATAGAATTTAGATAGTAGATTTTAGATCTGAGATTTAACACAACAACCCGACAGGTTTTTAAAACCTGTTGGGTTTTGTGTTTTATTGCTGATACTTGCGAAGTTGAAATAATGATTTTTGCGTGTACGCTGCGTAATAATTATTTGAACATAGCACTTACGATGTTTTGTGATTATATGACTTGTGCGTATTTTAGGGCTAAAATTTAATATAGTACGTGAGGATATTTACCATCTCTGATATTCATGTTGACTACCTGGAAAATCTAAAAAGGATTCAATCCATTTCTGCTGTCGATTATAAAAATGATGTATTGATTCTTGCAGGAGATATCAGTCATAAGAAGTCATTGCTTTTAAATACATTGGCTGGTTTGCGTTCAAAGTTCAAGTCAGTTTGTTTTGTTCCCGGAAATCATGATTTATGGATACACACCGATTATAATGATTCTCAGGAAAAATTTTTTGATTTGATGAGACTTCTTCCGGAAGAAGGTATTGAAACCAATTATTTTCGGTTAAAAGGGATCCAGTTTTTACCCATATGGGCCTGGTATGATAATACCTTTGGAATACCCGAAGAAAAAAATATTCGTATATGGGCCGATTTTAAAAGATGTAAATGGTCTATTCCTGTGTCGATGTTGAGTGAATTTTTTTTAAACTTAAATCCGCCGGTAACCATCGATAAAAATGATACAGTAATTACCTTTTCACATTTTTTACCACGTTATGATTTCCTTCCTAAGCGATTACTAACGCATATCGATTTTATTCTTCCCTTTATGGGAAGCAGGCTTATTGATGAACAAATCCGCCAGTTAAAAACCCATATTCACATCAGCGGACATTTACACTTCAACTTTAACACAACGGTCGACAATGTGCAGTATATTAATAATGCGCTGGGTTATCCGCATGAACGCAGAATCAATACAGATTTTTTGTTGGAATTATCGTGGGATGAAAATGTCTGAACGTTTTAGTGGGCGTGCATCTGCCCGCCAAAGGAACCCTTTTAATTTCAGATCCTTTATATCTACTTTGTCCAATGGAAATAAAGTAGCATCGGGTCGGGTGATAAAGTTTATTTTGTTTATTTGACGATCTTTTAAAAAAATGTGTAAATCGGTGCAATCAGCGCGGTTGACGGATTTTATTTTTTCATCTTCCTTTACATAATAAATGGTTTGACCATTTCCCACAACGTTGACACGATAAAGCTCATTGTTTTTAAAAAAGCCTTTCATGTATTTCCCCCGAATCTGGTTATACCGCAGGGAGTCTTCCTGTGAGGCAATAAAGGCCGTACCAAACAACTCCATTGTATGCAGTGATTTATTACCTACAACCAGCCAAACACTATCACCTGTTAGTTGATTACTATCCGACCACAATATTGGGTTGGTATACAAATGCATGGTTGAATCTTTAGAATAATATACAATAGAGTCGCACGTGCCTTGCAAATCTTTCCTGAAAAATTTTACATGGTGATAAACAAACAATTTTGTACTGGTTGTGTCTTTTGCGTTGACCGTGTCGGAAGCAACTGTAAATGGTTTCTTATGAAGTGTATCAGCATCCTTTCTTTTATTGCTTCCAACTGATTTAAGCGTATCTCCATGCAAAAACAACGTGTCTTTATCTCCGATTTGCATAAGTTCGGGTTTACCAGTTACAATGGATAAATCCTGGAATTCATCATGTGTAGCATAATCACCAGTTATGATGAGGTGTTGAACGGTATCAATAATTTGAACATGATGAAGTGCTTTACCCAGTCCTTTTTTGCGATCGTAAAAAACGCTGTCTCCCCACATTTTTTGTTCATGTGTAATAATGTAGGAATTCTTGGTAAATCGTGAAAGATCTTTTTGGGTATTGTACCATCCATCTTCACAATAAATTAAATTCTCTTTGCTTTTAATGGTTGTAGGGCCTTTAAAATAGGCAATCTTGGACTTAATGTTATAACGCATGGTATCGCAATTAATCACAAATTGCGGATTGGTTAATACAACGCTATCCTTGAATGTAAGATCATTTGTTTTACCAAAAAAATAACCTTTGTGACTTGTAAGCACATTTTGTTTACTGGTGATACGGCCGGGTGTAGGATAATCGGCAATGCGTGTGGAGGTGTTGTAATTTAAGACAGCGGTTGTCAGATGCATATCTCCTTTATCCAAAACCACATTATTGGTTAGAACAGCCTTTTTGGTGTTACCATTGTAATTCAGCTTATCGCCATATAAATCTGTGCTATCATCGGGTTGTTGAATATGTACACGTCCAAATGCATCCAGCGAATTATCTTTATAAAAGTAGGCGCTATCACAAAACATAAGCGTGTTCTCTTGCTTGAATTGTACATTGCCAACAAGTCTTTTGGCACCATCACCTATTTTATTATCCACATTTAATGCTTCGGCATTTACAATTTCTACTTTCTTATTATTGACTTTAACATTGCTTTGCGAAAATAGAAGAGGAGAGATACTAAAAAGACAAAGCATAACGAATACAAATTTAAATTTTAAAAAAAATTGATTTGTATTGGTTATGCTGTTCATTTCTTATAAGGCTTGGAAAGACTGGTTAAAATTCAATTACTATACCAATTCTTTCTTACGGATAAGTGTTTGTGTACGATCCGGACCAACGGAGACAATGCTGATGGGAACACCAACTTCGCGTTCAATAAATGCGATGTACTCGTTTAATTCAGTGGGCATCTGATCAATACTATTCAAACCTGTCAGGTCTTTTTTCCAACCTTTCAACGGTTTATAAATAGGGGATAATAGTTCCGGTGAATAATCAAAAGGCAGGTAATCAATTTTTTTATTGTTATAGTTGTAGTGCGTACAAACCTGAATAGTATCCAGGTGACTAAGCACATCAGCTTTCATCATCATTAATTCTGTTACACCATTGATCATCACAGCATATTTTAATGCCGGAAGATCCAACCAACCTGTTCTTCTTGGGCGTCCTGTTACCGATCCAAACTCACGTCCATTGTTGCGTATACCGTCACCTACTTCATCATGTAATTCGGTTGGGAACGGACCACTTCCTACGCGTGTACAATATGCTTTGAAGATACCATATACATTACCAATTTTATTTGGGGCAATGCCTAAACCAGTGCAGGCACCGGCGCATATTGTGTTGGAGGAGGTGACAAATGGATAGGATCCGAAATCGATATCCAATAATGACCCTTGGGCACCTTCAGCAAGAATTGCTTTTTTATTTTTTAAGGCATCGTTAAAATAATGCTCACTTTCAATTTGCTGGTATTCTTTTAAACGATCGATTGCTTTAAACCAATCTGGTTCCAGCTCAGCCAGGTTGTATTCGTAATTGTGATATTTCAGTAATTGTTTGTGTTTTTCAACCAGTTGCTGGTATTTATCTTTAAAATTAGCACTTACAATGTCTCCCAGGCGTAAACCGTTGCGTCCTGTTTTATCCATGTACGTTGGGCCAATACCTTTTAAAGTGGAACCAATTTTTTGAGAACCTTTAGCAGCCTCTGATGCAGCGTCTAGCAATCGATGTGTAGGCAAGATCAGGTGTGCTTTTTTAGAAAATAAAAGTTTTGATTTTACATCTACTCCCATTTTTACTAAAGCATCAATCTCCGTCATTAATACCACTGGGTCAATCACAACGCCGTTACCAATAATGTTTATAGCTGTTTCATGAAAAATACCGGAAGGAATTGTACGTAATACGTGTTTAATACCGTTAAATTCCAGGGTATGTCCTGCATTGGGTCCACCTTGAAATCTGCCGATGATGGCATATTTAGGGGTTAATACATCTACAATTTTACCTTTACCTTCGTCTCCCCATTGAAGACCCAATAATACATCTACTTTCATGCGATAGGATGAACTCTGTTTTAATTAAATGAATAAATTTTTAGAATGATTAATTCGCTTTGTTTAGTACTGCGATTGCTTCAGAAGCAGAGTCGCTGACATTAAAAACATTGCTCAATTTGGTGATTACCAATAGTTCAGTTATTTTTTTGTTGACATTGAAGATGGCAACTTCTCCGCCTGATCGACGTGATTTGGTTAAAATACTGATCAATACACTTAAACCGCTGCTATTTATATATTTTAAATCCTCAAGGTTCAGTAATATTTTATTTTCATTGTGTGTGATGGCCGAATCGATTTCCTGAAGCAATTCAGCAGATTGTGTTTTATCAATAAGTTCTCCTTTAAGAGCATACGTATTGATTCCATCTTGTTTACTGTTTATATATTCAAATGTCATAGGGATGATGATTTAGTACTATTTTAAAACTATTTCTCAACGATTTTGGAAGTTTGTTTTTTTATGGCTTTTTTATGCTCACAGGTACCATTAGCAGCCAGGCGATTACATTTGCCATAAAAATTAAGTGAATGTTGGTTGATGCTAAATTGCAAAATTTCTCCTGCCATTTTTTGTATTTGCTGAATACGTGGATCACAAAATTCAAACACCTTTTCACAATCCTGGCAAATTAAGTGGTCGTGTTGTTTGTATTCATGCGATTTTTCAAATTGGGCAAGGTTTTTACCAAATTGATGCTTAATAACCAAGTTACTGTTGATCAATAATTCAATGGTATTGTATAAGGTAGCTCTACTCACACGGTATTTCTTGTTTTTCATGTGAATATACAATGATTCAATATCGAAATGCCCACCGTGCGTATAGATTTCGTTAAGTATAGCAAAGCGTTCCGGTGTTTTTCTGTGCCCTTTTTGCTCCAGATAATCCGAAAAAATTTGTTTAACTGTGTCTTTTACATCAACCATTTTACCTTTTAAAATAAGAAGCCTAAAAGTACAAAAAATATTCGGTTTAGAGGGGTAAAAAATGAGGGTATTTTAAGTCCCCCGCGCACCTCACCCCCAGCCCCTCTCCTTGAAAAAGGCGAGGGGTGACTGCAAATTTTCTTTTATCTCATTTTTGTAAACGAGTTCTGTATTTTCTATAAAAATTCGAGGTAAACATTTAAATGAACTGATGAACTACATTTCTTAGTCACCCCTCTTCTTTTTCAAGGAGAGGGGCTGGGGGGAGGTGTGCGCGGGCTGGTGTGAAAATACACTTAATTGCTACTATCAATCCTACTAACACTCAATACACCGTTCACTTTTTTTAGTTTTTTCATGAGTTCGGTTAAATGGTTGGTATCATGAACAAACACCATAACGGTTCCATCAAATGTACCATCATTGGTATCAAAACTGATGGAGCGCATGTTTACGCTTAATTCGTTAGAGATAATTTTGGTAATGTTATTAACAATTCCCACTTCATCAATACCTGTTATTTTAATTCCGGAAAGGAAAGAAATAAGTTCCTGACTTGTCCACTTCGCTTTCACTACACGGTATGCATAATTTGATAACAATTGAATGGCATTCGGACAATTTACCCGGTGTATTTTTATTCCTTCATTGATGGTAATGAATCCAAATACGTCATCACCTGGAATTGGTGTACAACAAGGCGAAAGTTTGTAATCTATTTTTTGAAGGTTTTCACCAATAACAAGCATGTCTGATTTTCCGCGTGCAGCTTCCACCAATTGTTCCAGTGATTGTGAGTTGTCATGTTTTTTAATGCTTCCGGATTTATGCATGAGTTTACCATGCTCCTGGTGAAAATCCTTTAAATGTTTAATGTTGATATTTCCAACAGCAACGCGGTAAAACAATTCCTGGCTACTTGGAAGTTTAAAATAATTCGCTAGATCATTAATGTTTTGGATAGTGAAGTCGATCTTCAAGTGATTGAATTTGCGTTGAAGCATTTCACGACCTTCCTCAGCTACTTTTCTTTTTTCTTCTTTTAAGGCTAGTTTTATTTTTGCTTTGGCTCTGGCTGTTACCACATAACCCAACCAATCTTCTTTAGGGGTTTGTTTATTAGAAGTTAATACTTCAATCTGGTCGCCACTTTTTAATTTATAGCTAAGTGGAACAAGCTTATGATTTACTTTTGCACCAATACATTTTTCACCTACCTGGGTATGAATTTCGAACGCAAAATCCAGTGCTGTAGCATTAATAGGTAGTGTTTTCATTTCACCTTTGGGAGTAAATGCAAAAATTTCTTCAGCAAAAAGATTTAATTTAAAATCATCTAAAAATTCCAATGCATTCTCTTCAGGACTTTCCAGTATTTCACGTATTTTTCTGATCCAATCATCGAGCTGTGTTTCATTTGCACTGTCTTTGTATTTCCAGTGTGCAGCATATCCTTTTTCTGCAAGCTCATCCATTCGCTCGGTGCGTATTTGTACTTCCACCCATTTACCTTCGGGGCCCATTACAGTGGTATGTAAACTTTCATAACCATTGGCTTTTGGGGTAGATATCCAGTCGCGCAGACGGTCAGGGCTGGGATGATAGAAATCTGTTACGATGGAATAAACCCTCCAGCAATCTGCTTTTTCATTTTCCATCGGAGTATCAATAATGATGCGGATAGCAAAGATGTCATAGATCTCTTCGAAAGGAACCCCTTTATTCTTAATCTTATTGTGAATGGAAAAGATGGATTTTGGACGTCCGATAATTTTAGCTCGTAAACCTTGTTCCTCAAGGATTTCTTTGATCGGAACAATGAATTTTGTAATGAATTTTTTTCGTTCCGGCTCCGTATCTTTTAAGCGTTGTTCAATATTGAAGAAGGTTGTAGGTTCTGTGTATCTTAAACTCAAATCTTCCATCTCTGTTTTGATGGCATTTAAACCCAGGCGATGCGCTAAAGGTGCATACAGGTATAATGTTTCAGAAGCAATCTTTAATTGTTTATCACGCTGCATACTTTCAAGGGTACGCATGTTGTGGAGCCTGTCGGCAAGTTTGATAAGGATTACTCTTACATCATCTGAAAGGGTGAGTAACATTTTTCTGAAGTTCTCAGCTTGCAAGGATGAACCTTGATCAAAAACTCCTGAAATTTTTGTTAACCCGTCAATAATTTTTGCTTCTTTTTCACCAAATAACCGTCGTATATCTTCAAGTGTTAAGTCTGTATCTTCAACAACATCATGTAGTAGTGCACAAACAACGGAAGTGGTTCCAAGGCCGATTTCTTCTGCACAAATGTGTGCAACGGCTATAGGGTGATAAATATAGGGTTCTCCGGATTTACGGCGCATGTTTTTATGCGCTTCCAGGGAAATATCAAATGCTTTACGAATAAGTAATTTATCACCTTTTTCAAGTGTTCGTCTACAGGCGCGTAATAAAGCACGGTATCGCTTTAAGATTTCTTTTTTTTCTGCCTCAACATCAATAACAGGTTGCTCTTGCATAAATATCCTTATTTCCTATTGGTGTTGTAAAGTTACGAAAATGCCTTGAGAATGGAAATAGAAGTTCTTTTAAATTCGAATAAAGTGTATTCGGTGAAAATAGTATTTTCGCGTATTTTCTGAAGTAACAGGTAAACTAGCTATTTTGCAGGTTTTGCTGCCATTTCCAGGCACTTTCCATCATTTCATCCAGGGTGAATTTTGTTTTCCACCCCAATTCCTTTTCTGATAAAGTGGTATCAGAATAGATCGCACCTACATCACCTGCCCGTTTTTCTCCGATGGTGTAGTTCAGTTTTTTTCCGGATATCTTTTCAAACGACTGGATTGCTTCTAATACGCTTACTCCATTGCCTGTTCCCAAGTTGTATATTTTATAGTTAGTGGCTGACTTTTGTGATTCCAGCAGCCTGAAAGCTTTTACATGCGCTGCAGCAATATCTGTAACATGGATATAATCACGTATACAACTGCCGTCACGTGTATCGTAATCTTTTCCATAGACTGTCATTTGCTTTATCTGTCCGATCGCAGTTTGTGTAATAATCGGAAGTAAATTTGTCGGTTTGTTGATAGGGGATTCGCCGATCAATCCTGATTTATGTGCCCCAACTGGGTTAAAATACCGCAAGGCAATGGTTTTTAATTCCGGATAAACTGCAGCATAATCTTTCAGGATTTCTTCCCCAACTTGTTTGGTATATGCATAAGGTGATTCTGCTTTTCCCATTGGCGTGGTTTCTTTTACCGGTAATTGGCTGATATTCCCGTATACAGAGCAGGAAGATGAGAAAATAAAATGAGGAACATGGTATTTCAGAGCGCAGTTTAATAGCGTCAGTAGCGAATTGATGTTGTTGTGATAATATTTGAATGGGTTTGCAACCGATTCTGGGACAGACTTAAAAGCCGCAAAGTGAATAATACCTACGACATTTTTTTCGGACTTAAAAACACTGTCTGTAGCAATTGCATCACATAAATCGACATTGTAATTTTTAACTGTTTTACCAGTTATCTGCTTGATACGTTCAAATGTATCCGGTCTCGAGTTTGAAAAATTATCAATTGAAATAACGTTCAAATCAGTATTCTCCAGCAATTCAATAATTGTATGAGAGCCTATATAACCCGCTCCACCTGTTACTATAATTGTATTCTTCATTTTCGATGAACTGTTAATTTTTTAAACTTGCTTTAATGGTGCTGTATACCGATTGATATGCTTCAATTCCTTTTTTAAGTGAAAAATGTCTTTTTGAAAGATCAATCATCTCGGATTTGTCGAACGACAAAAGTACGGAAAATTGATTGATAATTTTCGTGTAATTCTCAACATTGAATTCGGTAATTAATAATCCTGCTCCTGAATTTCCGAGTAATTCATCGCTGTCGCCAATTCCCGAATTCGTAATGATAGGTATACCTAAAGCCAGTATTTCAGCTGTTTTGGTCGGAGAGGACGCTTTTTTAGAATAAGATGGTTTGATAAAATAGATAGAAATGCTGGAAATGCTCAGGTAGAGCGGAACTTCACTTCTGCTGGCAGAGCAGATGATTATATTTTTTGAATCAATATTTTTAGCCTTTGCCTTTTTCAGTATAAAATCCTTTTGATCCGGCGTAATAAAAAGAAATTTAGCGGATGCGATTTTTTGCTGAACACAGGAAAAAAAATCCAGCATTTCATCCAGCATATACCAGGTGCCAATTGATCCGAGATAACTCAAGACAAAATCATTTTCGGATATATCAAGCGTTTCTTTTAATTTCTTTTTATGCTGTTCCTGAATATTTTTTAATGAAAAGAGCTCAAGATCGACGCAGCAGGGAATTACCTGGATGGGAATGTGCTGTCCTTTAAGCCGGGGCCAGGATAAAATTTCCTGTTTGGCATTTGCGGTTAAAGAAATTGTATAGTCGGCTTGCTGAAGAAACTCAATTTCTTTTTTCTTAAAATAAGAATAAAGTTTGCGATGAATGTATTTTGTCTTTGACCAGATGTTTCCGTCAATGCGCTCATCCGCCCAAAATCCACGCATATCAAAAATAAATTTGACCCCGAATTTCTTTTTTAAAAATAAACCGATCAATGCAGCCATATAACTTCTGCAATGGACAACCTGGGGATGTTCCTCTTTGCAAAAAGCAATCGCTTTATTTTTGATTCTGACGATGTTCCATTGTTTTGAAAGTATAGATGGGAGTTTAGAATAGGAAACAGGTATCCATTTGATATGGCAAGTATCAAGCAATGTCCGGATGGAATTTTTTTGTTGTTCGTATCGTTCTTTTTTTTCGCAGCTGATGATGGTAATCTGATGCTCTTTTGAGAGTCCTGATAAATAGGGAATCACCTGTGATTGCCCTAAGGGGTCTGTCATGCCATCATAAGAAATATAAAGTACTTTCATGAATACACCATTGAATACTGCAAGTTTACCATAATAAATTAAAACATTGTGCTATTTTTGTATAAAAAAGTAAGACATAACAGGATAATGGTTTTAACAATCTTTGATTTACTTATTGTTCCTTTTTATTTTGTGCTGATTTATTTTATATCAGGATATATTCAGCAGAAAAATATTCCCAAAGCTCCTTTATATAAATGGTATCGGAAAGGACTTTTGGTTAAAGTGTTAGGGGCAATTTCTGTATGTCTGATTTATCAGTTTTATTATGCTGGTGGTGACACTTCAAATTATTATGAAACTACAAAAGCAATTGTAGGTTTGCTTTTAAAAGATTCAAATGTTTTTTGGAAAATAGTTTTATTTGGTGAAACGACAAGAGAGAATTATAATTTTTTTGATGCTTCAACTGGTTTACCAGTCTATTGGCGAGATGGCGCTTCGCTTTTTGTGTCACGGTTGGTAGTACCATTATATTTTCTTTCGTTTAAGAGTTTTATGGTAATGTCAATGCTCTTATCATGGGTGTGTTATTCTGGTGTATGGAGATTGTTTGTTTTATTTACGAATCAGTTTCGTGAACTTGAAAAGCAGTTTGCGATCGCATTTTTGTTTATTCCATCTGTTGTATTCTGGGGGTCAGGGCTTTTAAAAGACTCAATCACGCTTGCTGCTGTTGGTTGGTATACCTGTCATTTCTATTATTTTTTTATTGAACGGAAATACAGTTTAAAATCGGCTGCGTGTATATTTATCAGTTCTTTTTTATTGATTTCCATTAAACCATATATTTTCTTTGCTGTACTTCCCGGGTCTCTTATATGGTTATCCAATGACCGTTTATCAAAAGTGAAAAGTAGGATGCTAAAAACACTTGTGGCACCTCTTTTTATTTCAATAGGTGTAATTATCAGTTTTTTCTTATTATCGCAAATGGGGGATGTGTTGGGTTTATATGCTATTGATAAAATAATGGACAGAGCTGTTGTTGTAAATTTAGATCAGCAACAGGGATATTATGGAGGAAATAGTTTTGATATCGGGCATTTTGAAGCAACTCCTCTCAGCATGCTTGGTAAAGCGCATCTTGCGATAGCTGCAACCTTGTTCCGGCCCTATTTGTGGGATGTACGCAACTCTGTTATGTTGATGTCAGCATTAGAAAATACCTATATTTTGTTTCTGACAGCCTTTTTATTGATCCGTTTGAAATTTTTGGGTTTCTTTTTGCTGATAGGAAAAAATCCATTGTTGTTATTTTCTATTCTTTTTTCTTTGTTTTTTGCATTTTCAGTTGGAATTGCAACTTCAAACTTTGGTTCATTGGTACGGCTTAAAATACCATGTATTCCTTTTTTTGTTGCAAGTTTATTTGTGTTAAAATATTTTTATGATCAGAAGGTAAATTCCGTAAGAAAGAAAAAAGTCACATCACGACATTCTGATTCATTGCGTTTAATTCAAAACAACCGTTAATAAAGTTTGATCAAGGATGGTTTTTTAACAACCATTTGTGCAGCATTACCAGGATCCATATTTTATTATACAAGTAATTTTTGCCTTCAAAAAAGTTTTTTTTCAGTTCTGCAACATAGCTATAATCAACAAAGTTGTATTTTTTGATAACCTGTTCAGATAGGTTTAATTCCACCAGGAACCGGAGTTCATTTTTTAACCATTTTTCCAGTGGTATGGCAAACCCTTGTTTGGGCCGTTCAAAGAATTTTTTTGGGACGTACTGATAAAGAATTTCTTTTAAAAGGTATTTGCTGGTTCCTTCTTTATATTTTAATTCCGGTGAAAGATTTAATGCAAATTCAACAATACGATGGTCCAGATAAGGAACACGTGTTTCCAAAGAAAATTTCATACTGGCACGATCTACTTTAGCCAAAAGATCATCCTGTAAATAAAAGTTTAAATCAAAAACAGATTGCTTTTCCATTGAAGTTAATGTTCTTTTTACATGTTCAATGTTTCGGCTAAACGCATAGAAAATGTCTGTGTTTAAATTATCATTTTTTGACAAAAACTCTTTTGTCAGGAGGGTGTTTAATTCCTGAAGGGGAAAAAAATATTGTTCCTGTGAAAGGATATGGCTATATAATAATTCATTGTCGGGGTATAAGAAATAATCAGCATGTCTTTGATATCTGTCGGTTAATTTCAGAGCCGTATGTATGGGATTACTTAGTCCCTTAATAAAAGGATTGTTTAATCGCTTTGCCCATTTGTAGGATCCATAACCAAAGAATAACTCATCGCCACCCTCTCCGGACAAGGCTACTGTTACATATTGCTTTGCCAGCTTGGATACAAGCATGGTTGGAATAGCAGATGAATCAGCAAATGGTTCACTATAGGCGTCAAAAATGCTATCAATTAGATCAATGGCATCTTTATATGAAACAATAAATTCATGATGAGAGGTACCCAGGTGTTGGGCTACAACTTTAGCATAAACTGATTCATTGTATTTATTTTCTTCAAAACCAATTGAAAAGGTATTCACCTTTATCCCGGAAAGTGTAACAGCATGTGCAGTAATTAAACTTGAATCGATACCTCCACTAAGAAATACGCCGAAGGGAACATCACTTCTTATTTGATATTGAATAGAACCCATCAACAGGTCACTTAATTTAATCAAAGCTTCTTTTTCTTTGGTAATTATTTTATCACTTATCTGTTGATTAATTTTCCAGTAGCTTTTTATTTCAAGTGTGTTTTTTGAAATTTTTATCCAGTTTCCAGCTTCTAATTTTTTTATTGATTTGTATATTGATTGAGGAGCTGGCACCATTCCCATGTGCAAAAACTGGTAGACAGCGTTTTGATTTATTACTAAAGGAATATGTTTTAACTTTGTTAAAGCTTTTAATTCTGAAGCAAATGCAAAATTTTTTCCATCCCAGAAGTAGTATAAAGGTTTAATACCAAGTCTGTCGCGACAAACAAAAAGTTCTTTTTTTATTTTGTCATAAATGGCAATGGCAAACATACCATTGAGTTTTTGTAAAAAGTCAATTCCATATTGCGCATATGCTTCTAAAATAACTTCACTATCAGAAGAGGTACGGAAATTAGTTTTAAATTTTTGCTTTAATTCAACAGCAATTTCAAGATAATTATATACTTCTCCGTTGTAGACCATGATGTATTGATCATTTTCTGAATGCATTGGTTGATTGGCATTGTCAGAAAGATCAATAATGCTTAGCCTCCTGTGCCCCAGAGAACATATGTCGTCTGTGAAATAACCTTCGGCATTGGGGCCACGATGAGCAAGGCTATCCGTCATTGCATGTAATTCACCTTCTGAAAAAACATTTGAATATGAAAAATATCCTGTAATACCACACATAATTTAGCCTTTAAATAGTTTTTGCATTATCCCAATAGGGTTGTCTGCAAATGCTTTAAGTAAAAAAGCTGCAAACGGAGCATGTTTTTTTAATTTGTAATAACTTCCAGCAAGAATAAAATTGGTTTTGTACCTGAATATTTTTTTTAAATTTTTTGGAATGTATTCTAATTTCAACACTTTGTTTTGAAATCTGTAATTATCATCGATCAATGTTTGTGTTAAGAAGTTAGACATGCTTTTTTGATGGACCCTGTATAATAAATGCCCATTGCTATCTATTTTTCCTCCCATTGAGAATCTTGATAGTTCGATTAAGAAAAAACGGTCTGCACTACTTGACAGTTGCGTGTTAAAGCGTACTGAATATGTTTCTAAAACATCTTTTCTAAATAAATAATTAGATGGACAGGAAACAAAATTCAGGTTGTATGTAAGCAGTTCCATTAGCAGGTCAGCACCGGCACCATCAACCTTGTTACCCGGAATTTCTTTGCCTGCATCATCAATTTTTAAAACCGAAGAAAAACAAAACCCAAGGTTTTTATGAATCCTTAAATAGTCAACCCGTTTTTCAATAAAATCTGAAGACAGAATATCATCTGCATCAAGAAAGAGAATAAATTCACCTTGTGATAAACTCATTCCGATATTTCTACAATCTGATACACCCGTGTTTTCCTTCCTCAAAAAAATGATACGTGGGTCCTGAATCATCGAAATGACAGCCACAGAATCATCTGTGCATCCATCATCAATAATTATAATTTCAAAAGACTGAAAGGTTTGTCTGAGGACTGACGAAATTGTTTCCCCAACAAATTTTTCTGCGTTATAACAAGGTATGACAATCGAAACAAGCGGAGTTTTATGCATTCTTTTTACATATTATAAAGAAAGTTTTACATTTCAAAATTTCCTCTTTATTCATAGTTAAGCAATAGTCAGATGGCATTGGATACATCGGTTTTCCGATAATGCTTTTCATGATTTGGTCCTGAATAGCAATAGGCATTTTTCTGATCCCTCTTTTGTATAGCATTGTTTCAACTAATTTTCCGATGGTGTTTTGGGTGTTTTTCTTTGCATAGCGGTTGTATTGTTGTCCGTAAAATGCAATGTCATCAAAAACTTCCCGGAGTAATTCATACAATTCAAAATATGTGAATTCTTGTGTGTGAAAAGGATTTCTGACAATTCCATCAGGACTTTGAATCGCTTTGTTTGGAGTTGAAATAATAACAGTACCACCTTTTTTTGTAATTCTATAAAATTCCCGAAGCATTTCCTTGTATTGTGTTGTATGTTCAATGGTTTCGAATGAAACGACCATGTCAAAATAATTGTCGGGGATTCCTGTTTTTGTACCATCCAATTGTTGAAATGAAAGATGGGATGGTGAGGGAAATGTTTGTTTGCAATATGCAATTGTTTCAGGAGACAGATCGGCACCAATAACGTTTTTAGTGGTGTGTTGACTTAATAAAAAAGAGCCAAAGCCATTTCCACATGCAATATCTAAAATCGTATCATTAGGTTTTGCATAAATAATAGCTTCCTGATATCGGTGAATATGTTCTCCCCACCATGGGTTTTTTTCATTATGCTCTTGACGTTCTGAGGACATATTGTTTTTTTTATGAATACAGTTTATGACTATTGATTAAACTCCTTATAACTGCCAATTACATTTTCTATTGAAAACAGAGATTTTACAGTTGAGTACAAATGGTTTCCCATTTGAGAGGTATCAAGTTTTTTATGATAAAGTGCTTTTAGATTATTTTTTAAATCTTCTTCAGGTTCATTTTTGTCTAAAAGAATTCCATTATGATCCTGTTGAATATATTCATTAAAATCTCCGACATCTTTACAAACAAGTACACACTTTTTTAATAATGCAGCTTCCTTAATGAGGTTATTACTAGCCTCAGATTCCGATACATGAATAATTGCGTCTGCTGCCTGGAGGTAATTCATTACTGTTGACTGGTTACCAAGAATGAAAATATTATTTTGTAAATTATTTGAGGTTACATATTCCTGAAGGCTATTCATTAAAGGGCCGTCACTTATGGCAATGAGTTTAATATCCATCTGTTCTTTTTTAATTAAGACGTTCAATACTTCAAAAAGTAGGATATGTCTTTTGCTTGGAACAAGCCGGGCTATTTTTAGAATCAAAAGCCGTGCTTTGTACTTTTCGCGTATAGCATTTACAAGCTCCGGGTCAGGATTGGCATACTTTGAAAAATCATATCCGTAACGGATTAATTTTACTTTTCGTGGAGGAACTTTTTCGAGTCTGGTCACCTCGTCATATACCTTTTGAGAAGGTACAATGATGACCTTGGAAAGTCTGTTGATAATTTTGTCAAATAAGTTTTGATTAAAATTATAATCCAGTCTCATTTTGTCGGAATGATGCCTGCAGATAAAGAATTTACTTTTAGTTAAGAATTGTGCGAAAACAGCTACAATATTGGCTTGTTGAAGGTGAGAATAAACAATGTCAATTTTGTTCTTCCTGCAGAATTGCGCAAGAAAAATGATATGTTTCAGGTAGTAAAGAGCAGCATTTTTTTTTTCTATAAAATGGCTATAAGTATGAATCCCTTGTTTCTTTAACTCCTCGTGTAAATCTCCTTCGGCCGATTGTGTTAATAAATTTAAACGATTTCCCTGTTCATGAAATTTGATGATCAATGATTCTATGGCAATGGTTCTGCGGTTAGAGGGGTAATAGAAAAGGATGTTTTTCATGAGTTCTAAGGTAGTAATAAAACAATTATCATCAATATAGCATTATGTTTTTAGCCAATATCGCTGAACTCCAAATCGGTATTCAGATGATAGAATCTCCAGCTCACAATCTTTTATTAAATTAATTAGTTCTATCCTGTCAAATTCAAAGATGTGATCGGGATCCGAATAAATTAATTCGCAATTAAAATCCTTTCTATAATGATTCAAATATGTTTTGTCAAAATCAGGTAATTCAATAAACATATATTGTACAAACGGTTTGAAATCGAGCAACATTTTTTTTGGTTCTTCTATATGTTCCAAAATGTGGGATAAAATAAGAACATTGAATTTTTCTGTGTTGTTTTTTAAATAAATCAATGCATCTCCTGTTACAAATGAAAGGTTATTTCTTTTGTAAGAAGAATTGGCTTTATCAATTGCTATTTTGTCAAAATCAACACCAACTACCCGTTTTACCTTTTCTGCAATTGCGGCGCTTATTTCTCCATATTTGCAACCCAGGTCTAAAACGGAATCTTCAGGTTTAATAAAATTAAAAAGAAATGCGTTTGTGTATATCCTTAAAGGGTGTTTAGTTTCATTGTATAAATCAAAAGACATCTCATGAACAAGTCTTTCAAATATCCATTCAAGGTTCAGAAGTAATTCAAATTTTTTCTTTTTTGATAGGATAGGTATCTTATTTAACCTGTAAATAAGGGATAATAGAAGATTTTTTTTCTTCTTTCTTTTAAATGTTACTCCCATCGATTCTGTTATTATTTTTTTTAACTACAAACCGCACTGTTCTATAATTTTATTAAAGACCTGTTGGTAATGAACAATTGCTTTTTCTTCTGTGAAATTTTTCGCAATTTCACGCCCTTTTCCAGAGAGCAGTTGTTTTTCTGCTTCAGACAAGCTAAAATACCAAATTATTTGACTGGCAATTGAATGAATATCCAGTGGTGCAATTAAATTCAAATCAATTTGAGTTGTAATGTCTTTTGTTCCGGTAAGGTCTGATAACAATGTGGGGAGGCCTGCTGTCATTGCTTCTATTGTAGAGGTAGGGAAGGCATCCCCACGTGAACAATGTAAACAGAGGGCAGAATTATTAAAAAAATGCTCCAGATCGCCTCTGTTGCTTTGAAAATGAATTGCGGAAATAGCTTCATCAGATAACCCATTCAAGCATTCCTGAATGATTGCCTGATCCCAGGTACCCAATATATTTAATTCTAATTTAGGGTTTTCTTTCCAAGCAATATAGAAAGCGGCTATCATAATGTCTAATCCTTTGTAAAATTTTCTGAATTCACCTGGGCCATGAGCAATGATAAGGATGTTGTGACTTTTAAAATCAGGCGTACATTTTATCAATCGTTCAATTCTTTTGGTCAATGGTCCAAGAAAGGTAACATAGGTAGGAGGACATTTTTCTTTTAGTAAGTGCTTACAAAAATCTTCGGCCATTTTTCCTTCACAAATAATCGCATCATATCTTTGAAGTGCCCATTTATGCAATGCGATATTTATTCGGCTGAATTTTCCTGCGTACATAAAATATAAAGTATGGCTTCCCATATGAGCAACGAGTTTTTGATTCTTTGTAATCAATCTCAATGCCCTCATAAATACGGGAGTTATATGCAAATTGTCCAGCAAAAACAGGTCGTATTTTTTTTTGTTTTTAAAACAGATTGCATTAACAATCCAGATAAATAAATTAAGAACTCCCGGGTATTTTTTATCCTGCCAGCGAATAGGTTCGTCAATGAATTTGAATTGATTGGTTATAGATCTGGCAAGAGAACTGTGAAGTGCATGAGCAGAAGGCCTGCCATGAAGGTATAAAACAGAATTCAATTTATCTTTTTTTTCCAACATATATAAATGTGTTTCCCCAATTCGGGATGAAGGCACTAATTGAAATGCTTAATTTTGCAATTAAAGCTTTCGTTTTACCACCAAATCCCGTTGCTGATTTAAAAGATTCAGGATAGGGCCATGCTCTTTCGGTTATCGTGTATGACAACTTTTCTAAGCCACAAGATGCAAAAAAAAGAAGCTGGTTTTTAGAATTTGTGAACGTGATATGAGTCGGTTTGTGATCGGCATTATTTTTTTTCAGCAACTGTTTTAGTTTAAAATAGAATTTCCGGGTTAAAAATGCCAGATTAAAATTGCATTCTAAAGGTCCTTCGATAAGAAGAATCCCGTTTGCAGCAAGTTTTGATGATAAAATCAGAATAATTTCATGTGGGTTATGAAGATGCTCCAATACATTGCTTAAACGTATTACACTGTATTTTTTTGTTGTATTAAGAAGGAATTGATCTATTGTATAAAAACTACTTGTGGGAATTTCTTTTTTCAAAAGATCCACATGCGTCTGATTAAATTCAGCTCCGTCACACATAAATCCTTTTTCTTTGGCATTGATCAAAAAGTTGGCATTCCCACAGCCATAATCAAAGATAGCAGCAGTTTCAGAGAAATGTTTTTTTATTAAATCAAATTGAAAACCATAACTGAATCTTAATCCGGGTAATTTTTTGTACGGGTCTTTTAATAGGGTCCGATCTATTCCACTTTGATAACTTGGTGGATACATTTTGATGTAATCATCTTCGTCGGGCAACGGATTGATATAAATTACTTCACAATTTTTACATTTTAAATAATTGAATTTTTTGCCGTTGAACGTTGTAGATGGAAGGTAGGATTGAGAATATTTAGTATCGTTGCAGTAAACGCAGTTCATATTTAAGTCCGATTTAAAACAAAAATAAAAATATATTTTAAAGGAAATGAATTATTTTCAGGAAACTTACCATATCAGGTTGGTTGGGTATGATCATAAAATTTCTCTATTTCTTTTTGATTGTTTTTTGCCTGATGGTATTGAATAACATATGAACGGGCATTTCTGCCAAGTTCTTTACGTAATTCTGTGTTTTTGTACAGCTGTGAAATTTTTTCTGCTAAGGCATGGAAATCACCTGTTTTGCATAAGATCCCGGTTTGATTGTCTTTGATGATAGAGGCAAGTTCTTCAATATCATAAACAATCACCGGTAATTGCATTGACATTTTTTCTAACAGCGATAGAGGCAATCCCTCTTTATAAGATGGGAAAACAGCAATGTTGGCTTTAAGCAACCATTCTTTGGAATTCGAAACGGTTCCCGTAAACTCGATGCTGTCGCTACAGTTAAGTTCACTTGCATAACGTTGCATTTCGCCTTGTAAGCTGTCAGGTCCAACGATCATAAGTTTTTTATTGGGAATGGCTTTTAATAAGCTCCACGCCATAATCAGGTCTTTATGTCCTTTCCATTCTGCGATGCGGGAAACATAAATGACAGCTAATTGTTCAACGACGAAAGGGGATGGGTTATCAAAGAAAGTTGTGTCAATCGAATTTTGAACTACAATTATTTTTCGTTTTGGGTGAATGATCGCTAAATCAATTAAATTCTGTTTAATTTGATGGGAAACGGTAATAATATCATAGTGTTTGTATAATCGTTTGAAAAAAAGAATCAATAACCATGTTTTAATTTTCCCATATTGATCAGGCAATATCCGTAATGTATGGTCGGTAAATATTTTTTTTACCTTGTATTTCAGAAAGGTACCGATCATCAATTCTCTCGGACTTGTATGAAAATGAACAATCTGTGGTTTCAACGTGTTCAGATAATCTACAACTGGTTTTAACGTGCTGTGAGAAGATGTGTTAAAGAAAAGTTTAAAGTAACCCAGTAAGGAATAATCCGCATTGAAGTAATAAGAGAAATAGACTACATTAATATTCTTTGCTAAGGGCGTCACATCCAGAATAGAGTTGGATGCATCATGTTCCGACAAACAAACAATTGTAACATCGTATTTTGTAAAATCCAGGTTATTACATGATTCAACAACTATTTTTTCAGTACCACCAACCTTCAAGCTATTAATAACAAAGGCAATATGTTCTTTTTTTTGTTGGATCATTCGTGTGTATTTATCCTTTCATATATCCTAAATAAAACGATTTACGTGTTTATTTTCCATTTCATATCCTTAAAAAATACTTTATTTATTAATTCATTTGGAAATTCAACTGATTGCTCACTAAACTTTGCCTGTTCAACTTTTAAAATAAAGCATTCTTTTACAACTTCAAAATCTGTAAACGCATTCCCAAAGTGAAGATCAATAAAATAATCTCCGGACATAAGGTATAAAAATGGAATTTCAACCTCGAAACATCCTTTATTTAAAGGTGCTGTAACAATATTTCCGATGTAATGTTTGTTGTTAACAGCCACTAATGCATTGTTATAAATGTCTTTTATGGTGATTCCAAGTACAGGATAATTGAACGTCATGAAAGAGGCATCAAACCAAACTTTAAATTTAAGGTTACAACCCATATAAGCAAAGTCACTAAGCTGGTCATCACAAAAAAGTTCAATTTTTTTCATGATCTTCCCATTATAATTTAAAATACCATTGCTTAAATTCTCTGTATTATTTATTGCAGAGGAATATTGTTCAATAATATTTTCAATAGTTCCGGTATTAATGAGTGTACCTTTATCCAGATAAACACCTGTCTTGCAGAGTGACTTTACACCGGCCATGTTATGACTTACAAATAAAATGGTTCTGCCACTTTTACTGACTTCTCCCATTTTATTCATACACTTTTTCTGAAATTCAGCATCTCCAACAGCAAGTATTTCATCAAGGATTAAAATTTCATTTTCCAGAAATGCAGCCACGGCAAATGCCAGTCTTAATTGCATCCCGCTACTGTAGTGTTTCAGGGGGGTGTCAATGAACCTGTCAATTCCAGCAAAATCAACAATTTCATCAAAGTTTTTTTGAATTTCTGAACGCTTCATCCCCATAATGGAACCATTCAGAAATATATTTTCCCGTCCGGATAATTCGGGGTGAAAGCCCGTACCTACTTCAAGAAGGCTGGCTATACGGCCTCTTGAAATTATTTTGCCTTCTGAGGGAGGTGTTATTTTGGATAAAATTTTTAATAATGTGGATTTGCCGGCTCCATTTTTTCCAATTATTCCAATTGTATCACCAGGCATAATATTAAAGCTGACATTTTTCAATGCATAAAACTCATCTTTCCTTCCCAGTTTTTTTTTAGGGGAAGCCAGCAATTGCATTATATGATCACGAAGGCTTAAATAAGGAGTCCCCTTTTCCTGAACTTTAAATTTTTTGGATATGCCTGTAATTTCAATAATCGGTTTCATTTATGCAAGATCGGCAAAAAATGCTTCTGTTTTTCTAAAATAATAGAGGCCGGTTATGAAAAAAAATAAAGAAGATGAAAAACTTATCATCAATAAATTCATATCAAGTGAGTATTGAGTAAGGGAAAAGCGAAACAGTTCAATTGCACCATAAACAGGATTTAAGGCCAATGCATATTTTAAAGCAGGAGTATGTAAAATAGAGAGCGGATAAATAACAGGTGTCAAGAAAAGAAACGCCTGAATCATAAAAGGAATGATATACCTGAAATCACGGTATTTTATATTAAGCGCAGCCAGTAAAGAGCCTAATCCGAATGTTGCGATTGCAGTAAAACAAATACTTACCACTAAAAGAGGAATAAAAAGCAAAATGTTTACCTGAATATGATAATAGAAAAGCAGTATAATAAAAATAACAAGAGAAGGTAAAAAGTCAAAGAGCGATACAAGAACTGCCGAAACAGGAATAATCAGACGTGGAAAATATATTTTTTTTATGATGTTGGCATTGGTAACCATACTATTTCCTGCATTCATCAACCCGGATGAAAAAATATTCCAGATCAGTAAACCACTCATCGCAAAAACAGGATAGGGGAGTGACATATGCCCCTGGCCGGAAATGATCGCACCCACACTAATTGATAACAGGATGGTCATAACAATGGGTTGTAAAATTACCCATAAAAAACCAAGAACTGTTTGCTTGTATTTAACCTTAATGTCCCGCCAGGTAAAGAAATAAAATAACTCTTTATAATGCCAGAGCTCGCTCCAATCCATGCTGATTCGATCTTTTGGCTTTATTTCATATTCCATATAATTTGTTATTTTTGTGTAAAAATAGTTGTTTTATATAAATAAGTATAAAAAAAATTAAATATGCCTTTAAAACTACTAACAACTGTTTGCTCGGTATTTTTTCTGTCCATTTCAGGAATCAAAGCACAGACGCCTTTTTTACCTTCTCAAATTACTGGATTGCAATTATGGTTAACAGGAGATAGTGTAGATATAACCACTCCCCCTCAAATTGATAAATGCTATGACTTATCATCATCACAAAATCATGCGGTGGCCGATGTAAATGCGAAACCATTATCGGTGAATTCTATTCTTAATGGACATAAATTGATGCGTTTTGATGGAATTGATGATTTACTTGATTTCAATTTGATTTCAGATATGCGGACAGTTTTCTGGGTGCTCAAAGAAGATAGTGCTGCTACTCCGAATTTGCGTCCGCTTTTGGGAAACCCAGCCGGACTTGATTTTTACCGGGGGGATAACAAAGAGATGTGGAACATTTATACAAATAATAATATCCTGAATGGTGTAACAAAAGTAAACAGTATTCAGGTTGATGGTAAAATAACAGATGTACCAACGCAATATTCCGTTATTTCATTGGTTACAACCGGAAATGTTGCGGCTTCCAGATTTACAAAAGACAGGGCAAATAATGGACGTGTGTGGCATGGTGATCTTGCTGAGTTAATTGTTTATAATAAGGCTTTGACAACGCAGGAAGTAAATGAAGTTGAACAATACCTTAAAAATAAGTATGCTCCGCCTGTACAGCTTGGACCAGATAAAATAGTCTGTTCATTACCGTATACACTAAAAGCAAAGAAATCGTATTTTAAAAATTATAAATGGCAGGATAATTCAACCGCAGATTCATTGGTGGTCAATGGGTCCGGAACATACTCCCTTACTGTAACAAATATTTTTGGTGAAATAAGCACTGATACCATTAACATTGTTTATGATAGTTTACCTTATACTGTTCATCTCGGAAATGATACTGCGATCTGTAATGGGCAATCCTTACTTTTAACTGCAGGGTTACCTCATTTAACCTATTTGTGGTCAAACGGAAGTACTGAAAATTCAATTACAGTAACTGATTCAGATACGTATAGCGTGACTGTAACAGATTGTAAGGGAAATGTCTCTAAAGATACAATCGAGGTGAATGTACACCCGCTTCCTGCTTTTGATTTGGGGGTGGATACACTGGTTTGTTTTAATACATCCTATATTCTTGACCCCGGAGTTTTAAACTCCTGGAGCTATTCCTTTTTATGGTTTGATGGATCCACTGATACCACGCATGCGGTTACACACGGAGGAAATTATTCTTTGAAAGTACAGGATAACATTGGTTGTTCTTTTTCTGATACCATTCATATTACCATGGATTCCTTATTAAGTGATATTAGTTTGGGAATTGATACGGCGTTTTGTTCAGGTAATTTGATTGGTTTGAAAAAAGGGGCTGCAAATGTTGTTAGTTATTTGTGGTCAACCGGAAGTACAGATCCGGCTATACCCATTACCACAACGGGTCAATATGCCGTAACTGTTGCAAGCATAAATAATTGTAAAGCCTCCGATACAATTAATATCAGTGTTTCGGGAATGGCACCAACGAGTGACTTTTCTTTTAGCGCTACCTGTTTGAAAAACATCACAACGTTTACTGATTTGTCAACGCCTCCTGTTGGAGAAACTATATCTTCCTGGAATTGGAGTTTTGGGGATTCTTTTACTTCTACGGATCCCAGTCCATTTCATGTATATGCAGATACCGGTAAATATACAGTACAGTTAAAAGTAACAACTCCTGCAGGCTGTTCTGCAATCATGACAAAGGAGATTACAATTTTTGCCCGACCGCTTATGGATTTTGCTACTTCTCTGCTGTGCGAAGACATAAATGTGGCATTTATAGGTAAAGCAACTACATACGGATATCCTGTTTCTGCATGGAGCTGGAATTTTGGTGATCCTGCAAGTGGCACATCGAATGTATCAGTATCACAAAATCCTGCTCACCTGTTTGCTTCCGGTGGAACATACCCTGTTCAACTGATCGGAATAAATTCAAAAGGATGTTCGGATACATTGATCAGAAATATTGTATTGAATACTGCACCGATTGCAGATTTTACTTTTTCAAATGCCTGTAAGGATGATACAGTGGCATTTAAGGATCAGACTGTTTTACCTTCAGGTGTTACCATTACCAGTTCTTTCTGGAATTTTGGAAATGGAACCTCTGTTTTATTAAACCCAGGTTTTGCATTCTCCTCAAATGTATCTTATTTCGTACAGCATATTATAACAGGAAGTAACGGTTGCAAGGATACTGTAACAAAAAAAGTTGATGTGCACGCTTCCCCTGTCGCACGTTTTGTTAACACTACCAGTTGTGTTGGCGGAGAAACGGTATTTACAGATCAGTCATTAATTTCTGCAGGTAGTATCACTTCCTGGAAGTGGACCTTTGATAATAATAAATTTGCCACCGTTAAAAATCCTGTAATCAGTTTTTCAAAATCCGGTAACACGGTGGTAAAGCAAGTTGTTGTTTCGGATTTTGGTTGCAAAGATTCACTTATTAAAACCATTGTTGTTTATCCTAAACCAACCGCACAATTTACAGTTGCACCCGATTATGGAAACCCTGGACAAAACGTAAAATTTACAAACAACAGCGTCAATGCAACAACCTATATTTGGGACTTTGATGATAAAAGTTCAAGTACCCTTGTAAACCCCTCACACGTTTATAAGGATACGGGCATTTATCATCCCATGCTTGTGGCCGTGAGTTCCTACGGTTGCAAGGATACAATAAAAGGAAAAGTGTCCATCTTAAAACGGTTCATTGATGTGGCCATTACGGGAACAAAAGCGGATATTCAGAATGGAGGAGGAGTACTGCTGAATGACTATTTAAATGTGCATGTGGATCTTATAAATAAGAGCACAGCCGATATATTTACAATGGATCTGTATATGGAAACAAATGACGGGCCCGGAATTAAAGAAACATGGACGGGCAAATGGTTGAAAGGTGATGTGATGAGTTACGATTTTAAAACAACTCCTGCTTTAAAAGAGGGTGGACATTTTGTTTGTGTTTATGTATTAAATCCGAATGGTCTAGCCGACGAAGTTCCTATTGATAATAAGTTGTGCAATGCATTGAATGAAACAGAGTTTAAAGTACTTTCACCTTATCCGAATCCAACAGAAGATTTAGTGGTGATCCCTTTAATTATTCCGTCTAAAGGTGAACTTCAGGTTACCATTTATAATTCGGCAGGAAGGGCGGTAAAAATGCCATATTCAGAAACAACGGCACAAGGCCTTCAATTCCTTACGATAGATGCACAAGGTTTTAATGCCGGGTTGTATGTATGTAAAGTGGAGCTGGATAGCAAAAGCAGTATTGTAAAATTTATTAAAAAATAAAATAACGATGAAGCTTGTATTTGCAACTGGCAATCAAAATAAGGTAAAAGAAATTCAGGCATTGCTCCCTGTATCGATAGAATTAATGGGACTGTTAGACATTGGTTGTTCAGAGGATATACCTGAAACACAACCAACCATTGAAGGCAATGCAGCTCAAAAAGCATTTTATGTATTTGAAAAATATCACCACAATTGTTTTGCGGATGATACAGGATTGGAAATAGAAGCCTTGAATGGAAGACCTGGTGTATTATCGGCACGTTACGCGGGAGAAGCGAAAGATGCCAATGCCAATATGGATAAAATATTGACCGAGCTAAAAAATGAAACCAATCGTACCGCTCATTTTAAAACCGTTATTTCATTGGTAATAGATGGGGAAGAAGTACAATTCGAAGGTGTGGTGGAAGGTACTATTTTAAAGGAGAAGAGAGGTGGTAAAGGGTTTGGATACGATCCTATTTTTTTACCAAAAGACAGTGACCGCTCCTTTGCCGAAATGGATGTAAATGAAAAAAATGAAATCAGTCATAGAGCATTGGCAGTGAAAAAGCTGGTGGCCCATTTGAATAAGGTAATGGTTGGTTAAACGAAAAGGATTGTGCTGGATGTCAGTTCGAGCGGAGTCGAGAACTAACATCGCACCCTTCATCACTACTTGACAACATTCACAACAATTTCCTCGCTTTTGCCCTCAACTCTTGCTCTTCTTTTGCTGTTTCCTTTATTGATAAAAAACACGCCACTAACTGTTGCTATAAATGCAAGCGCTGTAATTCCAGTTAATTTTTCATCCAATACAATCATACCTAATAATAAAGCGATGAATGGATTGATGTAAGCATACACAGAAACAAGCGATACCTTTAAATGCTCGATCGCATATAAATAACACATAAAAGGAATGATAGAACCAAACATAACCAGGTATAACAATGATAAGACACCTTCTGTAGAAACGCTGCTTAATCCACTATAATCTTCAGTAAAAAGAGAAGTGATGAGTAACGCGACTCCGCCGCTTGTAAATTGTATAGCACAGTTTACAAATGAGTTGGTGCGAAAAGTAGTTACTTTCATGTAAACAGTACCAATGGCCCAGGAGAAAGATGCAGCAAAGCTGGCAATGATTCCAAAAGCAATATAACAACTGCTTGCGACTTAGCTACGGACTAGAGTGGAACGAAAAAGTAGAAAATGCATTGAAAATGTTGGGGAAACTGGCGAAAGGAATGTTATAGTTTAAAATTGGTGAAAAAGCGTAGGTGACGCGTGCACACGCTTCGTCATAAATTTAAAGGGACTTCTTCCTCGGGATTACGACTAAATCGTTAATAAAGCTGTTGAATACTTGGCTTTACATTTAATAAAACCAAAGGGCTTAAAGTTAACTTTGTAGGAAAGGGCATTACGCCAAAATTATGATAATATATGAAAATTAAAGTTGGAATTATTTTCGGAGGTTTTTCCAAAGAACGTGAAATATCGTTTGCCGGGGGAAGAACAGTTTATGATAATTTAAACAAATCACTGTTTGAAGCAATTCCTGTTTTTGTTGATAGCTTTGGAAACTTTGTGCTGCTTAATTGGGAGTTTGTATACAAGGGCAGCATTCGCGATTTCTATCCACCAACCGCATTTATTCCCGAAAAAAATGCAGCCTTTCAAATTTATGCGGAACAAATTGGAAATGTGTCGACAGCAGATCAGTTGGCAATGATCAATGCGATCGGGAAAAAAATTGAACCCGGTGATTTGAAAAACACATTCGACTTTGCTTTCTTGTGCCTTCACGGACCATATGGTGAAGATGGTAAATTGCAAGGGTTGCTGGAGTATCTTGGTATCCCGTATTCTGGCTCTGGTATCCTTCCATCGGCAATCGGAATTGATAAAAGTGTTCAAAAGAAACTAATGGTAAACGCAGGATTTAACAGTCCGAAGTTTTTTACCATTGATCGGGATGAATATATAAATGGACAATGTAAAAAAGCATATGAAAAGGCAAAAGATGGAATTGGTTTTCCTTTGGTTATTAAACCTGCCAATCAAGGTTCATCCATTGGTGTAAGCATTTTGTATAAAGAAGATGAATTTCAGTTTATGGAAGCCATTGAAAAAGCATTATTCACCAAATGGATAGATGCTGTGGAGTGGAGAAAGAAAACAGAAGCAGAAAAGAATGAATTTGTCAGACAGCTTAGCGATATTCGTGAAGGTATCGGTATGCCCATAAAAATAAATGATACAATCATTTATCATCCTGCCGATTTGGTTGATTTCTTAAATTCAAATTTGACAGGTGATGCTGGATTTGTATTGGAAGCATTAGATGGAGAAAGTAAAGTACTGGTTGAAGGTTTTATTGAAGGAAAAGAATTCTCCTGTATTGTTTTGCAAAACTCGGATGCAACTGATAACAACACCAAAATTATAGCACTGCCTCCAACAGAAATACGGAAAGGAAAAGAATTGTTTGATTATCGTTCGAAATATTTGCCGGGACTGAGTCGTAAGATTACACCCATCGACTTGCCGAATGATCAGATCCAAGCGATACGCAAGGAATGTGAGCGACTGTTTACCGCATTAAACTTTGATGTGTATGCACGTATCGATGGGTTTATTTCAAAGGAGGGAAAGATATTTTTAAATGATCCCAATACCACTTCCGGGATGATGCCATCTTCTTTCTTTTTTCATCAGGCAGCAGAAATCGGGTTGAATCCATCTCAGTTCCTAACCTGTATCATCCGAACTTCCCTTGCTCAACGGATAGCAGGAATGCATAACAAAGGAGCAATTAAATCATTGCTCACAACATTGGATGAAGCCATTGCAAAAGATAAAAATGCAGTTACTGATAAAACAAAAGTTGCCGTTGTCTTAGGAGGATATTCTTCCGAGCGTCACATCTCAGTTGAAAGCGGAAGAAATATATATGAAAAACTGGCCTCATCTACCAAGTATGAACCCATTCCTGTTTTTCTCACCGGTAGTGCGCAAGAACATTTCATGTATCAGATCCCAATCAATATTTTATTGAAGGATAATGCCGATGACATAAAGGATAAAATAGATCATTATCAAATACACGATGTGATTTCTCAAATCATTAAAGATGCAACAGCAATCACAAGTAAATACGCAAAAGCAGATAACCTGGCTAAACCCAAGCAAATAAGTTATGATGAACTCGGGTTAATTGCAGATGTAGTGTTTATTGCTTTACATGGCCGGCCAGGAGAAGATGGAGCCATTCAGGAACACCTGGAACGGATAGGGTTGCCATACAATGGCTCCGGTATTAAAAGTTCACAGATTACCATTGATAAATACAAAACCAATGAAATATTAAAAGAGCATGGTTTTTTAATCGCAGATCATTTGCTTGTTACCGAACAGGATTGGAACAATGATAAAACAACGGTGTTGAATAAATTAAAGGATAAAATAAAATATCCGTTTATTGCAAAACCGGTAGATGATGGTTGTTCCTCCGCAGTAAAGAAAATAAAAACAAAGGAAGAGTTTGAAGCGTTTGCAACCCTTATATTCCGTAAGCAGGAAGCGTTGGACAAGTTGGCTGCTGAATTACTTCACATTAAAGATAAAGAAGAATTTCCGCAAAAGCCGGTTATACTTGTGGAAGAATTGATCTCCAAAAAAGATGCAAAGCATTTCCTGGAAATTACGGGAGGAATGCTTACAAAGTATGATGCAACTGGTGAAGTGATCTATGAAGTATTTGAAGCATCAGAAGCATTGAGTGAAGGAGAAGTCTTATCACTGGAAGAAAAATTTTTAGCAGGACAGGGACAAAACATTACGCCAGCAAGGTATGCGAGTGATGCCAAAGAACGTCAGCTTATTTCCAATCAGGTGAAGCAGGTGTTAGGGGCAGCAGCCAAAGTGCTTAACATTAATGGATATACGCGGATTGATGCCTTTGTACGTGTTTATGATATGGGAAAAGCAGAAGTTATTTTTATTGAAGTAAACTCATTACCAGGCATGACGCCGGCAACCTGTATCTTCCATCAATCCGCTATTAACGGATATAAACCATATGACTTTATTGACAGGATATTGGAGTTTGGATTACAAAAACAAAAACGATTGGTGAGGTAAAGTTGCCGATTTAAAAAATTTATATAAGAAAAGATTCAACTCAACAATCAAAAAAAGTAATCGCATGCTAAAAAAACTCCTCATTTTAACGATCTCTATTGTTTTTTTACAATCCTGTAAAAATGGTACTGGTACTTTAAAAAATGATAATATTGATAGAAGAAAGAGAGAAGAAATAAAAGTATTGAATGATAAATTGTTTAAGGCAATAGAAAAGGGGGACCTTGGTACCATCAATATCTTATTGGCGGATACATTAAAGAAAACGGTTAATGTGAACCAGTTTGTGAGCAGCTTTATTACCAATATTAAATTAGCCGATTATAAAATTCTGGATGAGTATAATGTACCGAACAGTGAAGGAAAAGGCGAATGTAATTTTAGTTCGGATAACCAGGGCGTTAACGATTACGAAGTAAAATTTAAACCTTTGAATAAAGAAATCTATACTTCACTTATTCTTTCGAAGGATGAAAACAATGAATTTTTAATCTTGGTAGGTTACGGAAAATATGGTGAGGAATGGAAAGTAAACATGCTTTATTCTGGTCAGTATCGCCTGTTTGGGAAAACTGTACCGGAGTATTACGAGTTGGCGAAGGAAGCAGATAAAATGTCAAACCTTGTAGATGCCTTTAATTACAGCAATGTAGCGTATGAATTGTTAAAAATAAAAACGGAATTCTTTCAATTTAAAAATGAAAAACAAATAATTCAATTTTTTGAAAAGACCTCTTCCGATTTCGCTATTAAATATCCATTCCCGTTAAAATTGGATCAGGTTCCTTCTAAACCGGAAATTTATGCTGTAACCGCACAGCTATCCAATGGAGCCATTTCTCCCAAAATTTCTTATAAATCTACGATTTCAATTGCCGATGAAGCAGCGTTAAAACAAGAGAACCAAAGTGTTAGGGATGAAATAGGTAAAATTTTTACAGGGGTTGATCAACATAAAAAATATATCTTTTACATGGTGTCGAATGAATTTCCGGAAACAGGAAAGGTCGGAGAGCAGTATGGATTTGTAGATACATTAAAAGTTCCTGTAAACTAAACAAACAAACGGATCTTTTAACCATATGAAAAAACGAATTTATTTTGAAAACCTGGACGGATTACGATTCCTTTGTTTTCTTGCAGTATTTTTTTTTCATAGCTTTCATACAGAGTATGCCTATATACGAGATAGTAATACCTATCACTTCGTTAAACGCAACATATTTGGCAACGGAAGTTTAGGGGTTAATTTTTTCTTCGTGTTAAGTGGTTTTTTGATCACCTTCCTTTTAATTGAAGAAAAGAAATTGAATGGACAAGTGAACCTCAAAAATTTTTGGATACGAAGAATTTTACGCATCTGGCCATTGTTTTATTTCTGTATTTTTTTTGGATTTGTAATATTCCCTTTTCTCAAACAGTTTTTCGGTCAGGTTCCAAATGAAACAGCAAATCCTTTTTACTACCTAACATTCATTAATAATTTTGATTTTATACAAAAAGGGTTGCCCGATGCATCTGTGTTAGGTGTTCTGTGGTCCATTGCTGTGGAAGAGCAATTTTATCTCATCTGGCCAATTATTCTGTTCTTATTTCCTGTAAAAAAATTATGGATTCCTTTTGCCCTGATCATGACCATCAATTTAATTTTTAGAGCCATGTATAATAATTATGAAATGCATGAATTTCATACCATTTCCTGCATTGGTGATATGACAATTGGAGCTATTGGTGCATGGCTGATCAATGTTTCGGATAAGTTTAAAGATAGAATAACTCATTTAAGCAAAATGGAAATCGTAGGGATTTATTTATTATTTACAGGTATTTTCTTTTTCAGAGACGAACTTTTAATTACTAATTCAACGATACGGGTCTTTGAGAGAGCATTTATAGCGCTTTGTATTTTGCTCGTTATCCTGGAACAAACCTTTTCGGAAAATTCCTTTTTTAAAATGTCAAATTTTAAAACCGTTTCTAAACTAGGCGTGATTACCTATGGTTTGTATTGTCTTCATTTTGTCGGGATTTTAATTGCTACAACCATTACAAAAAAGACGGGTATCAACACCAGTATCTGGCAGGTCTTTTTTATTGATACGCCTTTAGCTTTGCTATTTTCAATTATCATTAGCAAATTGAGCTATCGGTTTTATGAGTCTCCATTTTTAAAATTAAAAGAGCGTTTTGCGTTTATAACAAAATAAATTAAACATGTCGTCAGCTATTATTTTAACCTGTGTAATTGCCTATTCTGTTTTGTTGTTTGCAGTTACCTGGTATACTTCACGGGGAGCAACCAATGAAAGTTATTATGTAGGTAACCGTTCTTCCAAATGGTACCTGGTAGCATATGGTATGATCGGAGCTTCTTTATCGGGTGTTACATTTATTTCTGTTCCCGGTGCAGTTGGCACAACACAATTTGGTTATTTACAGGTTGTATTGGGGTATCTCATCGGCTATTTTGTGATAGCGTATGTATTACTTCCTTTGTATTACCGGTTAAACCTGACGTCTATATATACGTATCTTCAGCATCGCTTTGGTTTTTATGCGTATAAAACAGGAGCATTCTTTTTTATTTTGTCCCGTACTATTGGCGCCGCATTCCGATTGTATATTGTTGTCAATGTATTGCAAACGTTTGTATTTGATGAAATGCATATTCCATTTTTTGTTACGGTTGCGGTTTTTATTGCTTTGATTTTAGTTTATACCTATCAGGGAGGGGTAAAAACAATTGTGTATACAGATACCTTGCAAACCACATTCATGCTTCTTTCCGTTGTGCTATCCATTTATTTTGTTACACAGCAGTTGCATCTTGGGGTAGGAGATATTGCTGATCGTATTTCCAACAGCGGATTTGGAAAAATATTTTTCACCGGCGACTGGAGACACAAAGCATTTTTTCCAAAGCAGTTTTTTGGGGGAATGTTCATTGCAATTGCTATGACAGGCCTTGATCAGGAGATGATGCAAAAAAACATCAGTTGCAAAACACTGGGAGATGCACAAAAAAATGTCATTACATTTAGTTCCATTATGCTCATTGTAAATGTCCTGTTTTTAGTTTTAGGTGCATTGTTATACATTTATGCAAAAGAAACAAGCTTGCCTTTGATTTTGGATAAAAATGGAAAAATTGTATCCGATGCTGTTTTTCCAACCATAGCGTTGCATCATTTCGGTACCATATCGGGTGTGTTTTTTATCATCGGATTGATATCAGCAGCTTATCCAAGCGCCGATGGGGCGCTTACCGCTCTGACCAGTGTTTTTTGTATTGATTTTTTAGGTTTGAAAGATAATACAGAAAAAACAGAAGAAGAAAAAAAGAGAATACGTTACATTGTTCACTTTTCTTTTGCAGCTATTTTACTGTTGGTAATCGTCATTTTTAAATTGGTAAACGACGATGCAGTTATCAATAAATTATTTACCTGGGCCACCTATACATACGGACCTTTATTAGGTTTGTATTCCTATGGGTTATTTACCAAAAGAGCTGTTAATGATAAACTGGTGCCATGGGTTTGTGTATTGTCTCCTGTGATTTGTGTTTTGCTCAATTCTTATTCTACTGAATTATTAGCAGGCTATTCATTTGGTTTTGAGATGATTATTGTAAATGGTTTTATTACCTTTCTGGGGCTGGGATTAATATCCAAGAAATAACAAAAACAATTTTGTTTGCTCGCCGTATACAGGAATTGTACTTCCATGCATTTAACCCGGAAAATTTATGAGCAAACCGTTTCGAATTTTATCAATTGATGGTGGTGGTATCCGGGGGATATTGCCAGGGCAATTGTTGGTAGAGCTCGAAAAGAAACTGCAAACGATTTCCGGTAATTCAAGCGCCCGCATCGCCGATTATTTTGATATGATTGCTGGTACCAGCACCGGAGGTATTCTTACCTGTTTGTATTTGTATCCGGATAAAAAAAATCCTTCGCGTCCACTCTTTACTGCTAAAGAAGCAGTTGACCTTTATCTTGAAAATGGAGGAGGAATATTTAAAGAAAGTAGCATACGAAACGATGCAGGTATGAGGCAGGAAAAATATCCTGTAATAGCTATTGAAAACTTACTAAAAAAATATTTTAAAAATACCCGTCTCAGCGGATTGTTAAAACCTTGCTTAATTACCGCTTATAATATCTCTGCACGCTCCACTCATTTTTTTACGCAACACGATGCAAAGAAAAGTAAAGCGTATGATTTTTACCTGTACGATGTGGCAAGGGGCACATCCGCGGCACCTACTTACTTTGAACCTGCTGGTATTAAGTCGCTTTCAGGTGTTATGTATCCTGTTGTAGATGGGGGAGTGTTTGCAAGCAACCCTGCGCTTTGTGCTTTTGCTGAAGCCAGACAAAAGTTCAATCCTGTTGTAAATGATGCCGAACGTATGGATTTGTTTATGTTATCCATCGGAACCGGGTCCAAAAAAGAAAGTTATTCATATGATAAAACAAAAGGTTGGGGCAAGATGGGCTGGGTAAAGCCAGTGCTGGATATTATGCTCTCCGGAGCCTCTGAAACTGTAGATTTTCAAATGAAACATATATTTGATGCGATCAACTGTGGTGACAAGTATTTTCGGATCAATCCGGATATAGGAAAGGCTTCCATTGAAATGGATGATGCTTCACCTGAAAATTTAAAAGCGTTGAAAGAAGCAGGAATTGCTGCCGCGAAGAAGTATGACGCGGAACTACAGGCTGTTGCTTCTTTTTTGGTTAATAAATAAAGATACGAGATTAATTAGTGGTAAAGCGTGCGATGATGTCCGTTCGAACGGACACTTACACACACTTCATCAACATTTTAAATTGCTTCAACTTTCAATCATTCACAAAATAAAAATCGCAGCAATAATCATAATAATTATAATAATCACATATTGCCACACATCGGGAAAATAGGTCTTAATATAGTGCCATGCCCCTTTCTTTTCTTCCATTCCTTTTACTTTTTATCAAAATATGTTTGAACTGCACCTAGAAATTCTTCAGCAATAAAACCATTTGAAGCAACCAGTTCTTTTCCGAATATAAAATTTTTTCCTCCTTTAAAGTCAGTAACCTTGCCACCTGCTTGTTGCACAATAAATGCACCTGCTGCAACATCCCAGGGTTGAAGGCTGTATTCATAAAAACCTTCAAATCGCCCACAGGCAACATAAGCCAAATCTGTAGCAGCCGAGCCCAATCTTCTTAAGCCATGTGTATTTTGGATAAAATACTTGAATAAATCAAGATACTCATTCATCCGCCCATAATCATAGTATGGAAATCCTGTAGCCAGTAAGGAATTACGAAGTGTGTTAGCTTTTGAAACAGCAATTGTTTTTCCATTTAAATAGGCCGGGCCATTCTCCCAGGCATAGAAACATTCATCCAGATTTACTTCATAAACTACTCCCAATACAATATCCTCATTTCGCATTAAAGCAATACTAATCGCAAAACAAGGTAAACCATGAATAAAATTGGTAGTACCATCCAGCGGATCAATGATCCAATTATAGAGATCCCCTTTTTTTGTAGAAGTTCCTTCTTCTGCAATAAAACCTGCTTCGGGAATTAACGCCATTAAACCATCCACCAATTTTTTTTCAGAGGATTTATCTACATAGGAAACAAAATCATTGTTTCCTTTAATTTCTATTTGTTCTGTATTGAACTTAATTGCTTCGGATTTGATAAACTGTCCGGTAGTTTTTGTAAGTTTACATACGCCCTCACATATTTCTTTTAAATCAATCATCAGGATTTGTTAGTTTTTTATTGGTCAGCAAAAATACAATTAATTAAGGAGGTATGTTTGAAGGAAAAATATCATTTTGAGGCTGTTTTTGATAAAAAGGTGCCGTAATTGCCTATAAGAAGGTGCGGAAGCAATTGTAATTCAGGGGTATCTTTTTCCCCAAGCTGCCGTATAATTGTACATTTTAGATAGAAAGGTTCTTAGTATTTGAAAGAGGTATTTAGGAGGATTTTTATTAAAATGAAGAATGAAGAATAATTGCCCGAACTATTTGTATTGCCCCAGAATTATTTGTTTGATTGCATTTATCCTAATGCTTTCTTCGACTTTGAATGCGCAGGAAAATAAATTGAACCTCAAAGTAAAATTAAACATTCAAAAGGGAAATATGGAGCATGCGCTTATTACCATTAGTCGCGATGGGCAGCCTTATCGTGTTATTGATCCAAACAAAGGTAAATATAAGCTGGAGCTGGAGCTCAACAGTGATTTTTCATTTGTATTTACAAAAATGGGATACATTTCGAAAACGGTATTAATTGACACACATATCCCAAAAGGCCGCGAAGAAGAATATTTCAATGAATTTATTGCAGACGTTACACTGGAGCCTCAACCTGAGGACAAGATAATAACCTATTCTCAACCTGTTGGTAAAATTAAGTACAGTAACCCCTCAGGCGACTTTGATTATGATAATGATTATACAGCAACTGCTAAAGTTCAGCTGGAAAAAGATAAAGAAAAGGCTGTTCCAAAACCAAAGGAACCTACTCCTAATCCAAGACCAGAGCCACCTGTAATTCCCAAAACGGAGACACCACCTAGCAAACCCATACCCATTGCGGTGAAACAACCAGAGTATAAATCAACACCAGAACCTAAAAAAGTGGTGGAGACACCCGCTGATCCTCCACCCAAACCAAATCCTAAGGATACAGAAGAGCGTATCGTACAAAAGGATCGTTTAAAAATTACATTTGTTACTGTAAAAACAA